>JANTFH010000126.1 GCA_024763535.1 Thermodesulfobacteriota bacterium | reverse complement strand
TTGCTGAACCCGCCACGGCCTCTGCAACCCGAGGCGGAACCCTAAGATCCATTGCCGTCGGAATAATTGTACCTTGAGCCAGATCTTCAGGGCTGACCAGGGAGGCAATCGCATTGGCCGCCGCAATCTTCATGGCATCATCAATCTGACGACTGCGAACATCAAGCGCCCCCCGAAAGATACCGGGAAAAGCGAGAGAGTTATTGACCTGGTTAGGAAAGTCGGAACGGCCGGTAGCGATAACCCTGGCGCCTGCGGCTGCCGCCGCCTCCGGCATGATCTCTGGAACCGGATTAGCCAGAGCGAAAACAATCGGATCATCACTCATGTTTTTAACCATCTCAACCGTAATGGTTTCAGGCTGAGATAAGCCGACAACGGCATCGGCTCCCTGCATAACCGCGGCCAAATCCCCTTTTAATTTATCAGGGTTGCTAAGCCGAGCCATCTCCTCCTTATAGAGATTCATGCGCTTTTTGCGACCCAGGTAGATAGATCCGGCCGTATCACACATGATAATATTCTTAATCCCGGCACTGAGCAAAAGCTTAGTTACGGCAGTGGCTGCGGCTCCGGCACCATTGACAACAATCTTAATCTCTTCAAGTTTCTTACCAACTATTTTGATCGCATTGAGCATTCCGGCCAAAACAATCACCGCCGTTCCATGCTGATCATCATGAAAAACCGGAATATCGAGTTTTTCACGCAAGATCCGCTCAACTTCAAAACAGCGTGGGGCGGAGATATCCTCAAGATTGATACCGCCGAAAACCGGAGAGATAGCCTCAACAACGCGAACAATCTCGTCAACATCCTGCGTATCGATACAGATCGGCAAAGCTTCAACCCCACCAAAGGTTTTAAACAGAATCGCCTTGCCCTCCATTACCGGCAGGGCCGCCCGCGGGCCGATATTACCGAAACCGAGTACCGCTGAACCATCCGAGACAACGGCCACAAGATTACTTTTGACGGTCAAATCATAAAGTTTGTCAGGATCCCCCATAATCAGCTTCGAAGACTCTGAAACCCCGGCGGCAGAGTATAAAATTGAGGCCAGATGTTTATCTTTAACCGGAATTTTAGCCTCAATACCAACCACCCCCATATAGCGTTTATGGAGTTCCAGAGATTGTTCATCAACACTCGTTGCCATTGCTTTACGGCTCCCTTCACGGGATTGAACCGGAAGGATTGCAAGCTCCCCTTCATAGAGATAGCGCCATAATTTAGACTTTATCTTTTCGGGATCAACTGTTTTTCGATTTACCCCCTCAGCAATAGCAGCAATAGCAACCTGCCGGGCGATCTCGGGAGCCAGACTGAAATCAAAAAGTCGGGGCACAATATTGACTTCACTTAAGAGGTTTTCCGGAACCTGCTCCTGCAGGGCTTTAACCGCGGCCATCTCCATCCCCCAGGTCACCTTCCAGGCGGCGGTGTCAAGGGCCCCGCGAAAAAATCCGGGAAAGGCCAGAGCTGAGGTCAGATAGTTAGGGTAGTCGATACTGCCGGTCGCAACAATAAAGGCACCGGCATTCCGGGCACTGAGATAATCGATTTCGGGCTGAGGCAGGGCCAGGGCGAAGACGATCGCTTTTTTGGCCATCGTCTTGATCGCTTCCGGCTTTAATTGGCCGCCACCTGACAGGCCAACAAAAACATCGGCCCCCGGCAGAATATCGGCCAGCGAACCCTGAAGGCGATCGGGATTGGTAATAAACGAAAGCTCGGCCTTGGCCCAATTCATGTCAGCAGTCCGGTGCTGATAGATGGCTCCGGCACGATCACAGACAATAACCTCACCGACCCCTAAGCGAACCAGACTCCGCGCCAGAGCGATGCCGGCGGCACCGGCACCGTTAATGACAATTTTAGATGATGACAACTCTTTCCCGGCAACCTTCAGGGCATTATTCAAAGCCGCAAGTATGACAATTGCCGAACCATGCTGATCGTTATGGAAAACCGGCAAACGCACGGCCCGTCGTAAACGCTCGACAATAGCAAAACAGTCAGGAGAGGCAACATCTTCAAGGCAGATACCACCTATAGTTGGGGCCAAAACGCGCACAACCTCAACAAATTCATCCGACGTCTGGGCATCTACCGCCAACGGCATTGCATCGATACCGGAAAAACTCTTAAAAAATGCCGAAACCCCCTCAAGCATCGGAACCGCCGCTGCTGCCCCCACCTTGCCGAGACCGAAAACCGCCGAACCATTAGAAAAGAGACCGACGCTATTGGCCCGCATCGTATAAAGAAAGGAGTCTGAAGGGGTGTCGGCAATCGCCTGACAACTACTGCCGACGCCGGGGGTGTAGACCAAACTTAAAATCGAGTTATCCTTAATCGGAACCTTACTCCGCACCCCGATCAAGCCACGATATTTTTCTCTTAAGGCAAGAGATTTTTCTGCGATTGGCATCTTTTAAAACCTCTAATAACCTTTGAGATAGTCGATATACTCCGGCAGAAAGAGTGAAATCTGTGGAATAT
>JANTFH010000125.1 GCA_024763535.1 Thermodesulfobacteriota bacterium | reverse complement strand
ACGCCAATGAGGCGGCTCTGGTTTCTACCTTTGGCAAAAATTCGGAAACGGGCGAGTATGTCTTCTTTGTTGCCGATCCCCGGCATGAAAACTATGACCTGGTCAAAAATGTGGTTGAATGGCAGAGCTATGTGGCTGAGTACGCCCTTCATGACTACCCGATCAGTGAGGCCGAGATTCTTTCTGTCGGCAGCAATGCCTGGGACTCTTCTTTAAATACGATTAATGTCGGGAAATTCAATTTGGGGTTTGGTTCCATCGGGATCTGTGATCACGCTTTTTATGAGGCCTTAAACCATGCTTCAAACCGCAATCTCTATGGGAAATTTGTTACTGATTTTTCCTATATCCAGCAATTTTTTACCGATGCCTACTGCCGCCTGGCGGCGATGAAGCTTTTTTCCGTGCGGGCAATTGATTATATGCGCTCCGCTTCAGCGGAAGACCGGCGTTATCTGCTCTTTAATCCAATGGTTAAAATGAAAGTTACGACTCAGGGTGAAGAGGTTATCGATCTGCTTTGGGACGTTATTGCGGCCAAAGGCTTTGAGAAAGATCTCTACTTTGAAAATGCGACCTACGACATCCGGGCCCTGCCCAAACTTGAGGGCACGGTTCATGTCAATATGGCGCTGATAATCAAATTTATGGCCAACTATTTCTTCGCCCCGGCGGAGTATCCGGAAGTTCCCCGGCGTAATGATCCGGTTAACGATGATTTTCTCTTTAATCAGGGTCCGACGAAGGGTTTAGGCAAGATTAAATTTCACGATTTCAATATTGCCTACAACCGTGTCAATCTTCCGAATGTCGAGATTTTCAAAGAACAGATTAAGGTTCTGCAGGAGTTTTTGCTGACGGCCCGGCCGAGCAGGGAACAGGCTGCAGATCTCGATTTTCTTTTAAGTCTCGGCGAACTGTTTACGCTGGTGGTTTACGGGCAGCTGATTATTGAAAATGCCGGGATCGAAAAAATTGAGGATGATCTTTTAGACCAGATATTTGATTTTATGATCCGTGATTTTTCAAAATACGCACTCCAGATTTACTCAAAAACCGGAAGTACGGAAAAACAGATGGAGCTCTGCCTGAAGATGATCAAAAAACCGCAGATCAACCCGCAACGTTTTCAAAATGTCTGGGAAAACCGGGTCAAGGTTTTGAATGGCAGCTATGTGATGAACTCGTAAAGGTATAGCCGCATGTTTGATTATTTACTTAACGATAAACAAAAAAAATTAAAGCAGGAGGCTCGCGACTTTGTTAAGTCAATTCCCCGGAAAATGATTCTGGATATGGATGCGGACGAAATAAAGTTTCCTAAAGAGTTTTTACAGGAAGCCGGTCGCTTGAATCTTCTCGGTTGCCGCTACCCCGAAAAATGGGGAGGACGCGGTCTTGATTGGGTTTCTACCTGCATGGTTATGGAGGAGATAGGGGTTTTAGGCTATATCTTTGCCTGTACTTTCGGGGTTGGGGCTGAACTTGTTTGTGATGCTATAATCCTGCACGGCAATGATGAGCAGAAAGAGAAGTATGTTAAGCCTCTGCTTAAAGGAGAGCTTTTTGCCGCGGAGTGTCTGACCGAACCTCGCGGTGGTTCTGATTTCTTCGGAACCACGACGGTTGCCGAAGACAAAGGTGATCACTTTGTTCTCAATGGTCAAAAGCGTTTTATTGTCGGGGGTGACGGAGCTGATTACTTTCTGGTTTACGCTCGTACTAATCCCGAGGCTCCGCCCCACAAAGCGATCTCCTGTTTTATCGTAGAGAGAGCTGAAGGGGTCAGAAGTGAATATCTCTACGGACTTATGGGCTGTCGCGGCGGGGGTACCGCCCGCCTGGTTTTTGACGATGCCAAGGTGCCCAGAGATAATCTTCTCGGGGAACTTGATCAAGGTGTTAAGGTTTTTAACACCATGATGATTCCTGAACGTCTGGGTACCGCGGCTATGACCATAGGAGCCGCCACCCCGGCTCTGGATATTGCTACGGGTTATACCTTAAAACGCAAAGCCTTTGGTCGTCCGATTGCGGATTTTCAGGGAGTCTCTTTTCAGGTGGCTGAAGCGGTAACGTTGCTGGATGCCTCACGGGCTATGATTTATGCTACGGCGCGGGCGGTGGATGAGGGAGTCGGGGAAAAGCAGGTTCGGCGGATGGTCTCCGAGGCGAAAAAATTTGTTACTGAATCCTGTCAGAAAGCTGTTCACAACGCCATGCAGGTTATGGGCGGTATCGGTTATACGAATATTTATCCGGTAGAAAGGATTTTCAGGGATCTCAGGCTGGCTTCGATCTGGACCGGAACCAATGAGGTTATGGCGATGATCATTGCCAACGAGTGGTATAAAGGGCTCAGAGAAAAACGGGATCTGGGTGAAATTCGTAATATGGAGCTTGATGCCGCTGAGGCAGGGGCTATAGATGAAAAAATATTTGGAGATGAATAATGAAAAATGATCGTGATGTAGTCATCGTTTCGATGGGGCGCAGTGCCATCGGTGATTTCGGCGGGACGCTGAAAGATGTTCGGGCGCACCAGTTGGGGGCCCAGGTAATTAAAGGTGTGCTGGAGCAGGTACCGGAGGTCGATTGGGGAACCCTGGATGATGTGGTTATGGGTGACTGTGTGCAGGCGCCGGATGAGGCCAATACGGCCCGGACTGCAATGCTTAAAGCCGGAATTCCCTGTGAAGTGCCGGCGGTGACCATTCAGCGCCAATGTTCCAGCGCGATGGAAGCGGTCTCGCTGGCGGCCAATAAAATTCGTTTGGGAGATGCCGATCTGATTCTGGCCGGAGGGGTCGAATCGATGTCGAATGCGTTTTACTGTCTGCCGGGT
>JANTFH010000124.1 GCA_024763535.1 Thermodesulfobacteriota bacterium | reverse complement strand
TTAATATCTTAAGCAAGGAGACTCTGGAAGACGCTTACGAAAACCCGGAAGAGCACAAAAATCTGCTCGTCCGCGTCGCCGGCTACAGCGCCTTCTTCAACGATTTAAGCAATCCGACAAAACTTGACATTATGGATCGAACTGAACTTTCATTTGATTGATGATCAAGGTAAAAAGGGTTCGGAGTAGGCTGATTCCAGTCTATTCCGAACCTTTTTTTTAATCGTAAAAGTTAAGAGCGGCGAAACCAAATGACAGATAGTGGAAACTCCGGAATCATCTTTGATATTCAGAAATTTACGGTCCACGACGGCCCGGGAATCAGGACCAATGTTTTTCTTAAAGGATGTCCGTTACGCTGCTTATGGTGCAGTAATCCGGAGGGGTTAAAATCCAAACCCCAGGTTGGGGTCTACTCTAACCGTTGCATCGGTATAGACAAATGTGGTTTGTGTCTACGAGTCTGCCCCCGGATTGAAGAGGGGGCACTGGTTATTAAAGATAACCGAATCGATCACATCAACCGCAACGTTTGCACAGATTGCCTGCTCTGCGCCGAAGAGTGCCCGTCTCAGGGAACCCTGAAAATATGGGGGCGAAAGATGTCGGTGGCTGAAGTGCTGAAGATTGTTCTGGAAGACGTAGAGTTTTACGAAAAATCCGGCGGCGGCATCACCCTTTCCGGCGGTGAAGTTTTTAAGCAGGCAGCCTTTGCCCGGGAACTTCTTGCGGCCTGTAAAGCCGAGGGCATCAACACCTGTGTCGAATCGGCCCTGCACTGTGATTCAGGGTTGCTGGATATGGTCTATCCCCAGGTTGATATGGTAATTACCGATATTAAGCATATGGACTCCGACATCCATAAAAAACTTACCGGCGTCGGCAACACACAGATTCTTGATAATATCATAAAAACCGCCTCTATGGGTCTACCGATGGTGATCCGGGTGCCGGTGGTGGCCGCACACAATAACAGCGAAGATAATCTTAGAGCGACGGCGCAGTTTATCGCCTCCAACCTGGGAAGCCAGGTTAGACAGGTCCAGCTACTCCCCTATCGTGAATTAGGAGTTGATAAATATAAAGCTTTAGATATGGATTACCCCATGGCCGACTTCACGCCCCCGGAACGCAGTGTCTGGGAAGCGGATATCCGCCATCTAGTTGAAGTCATGCAGGAGTACGGGGTTCCGGCAGTCGCCGGCACGACCAAAAAATATGATATTTAAGGGCGTTGAATAATGAGTAATGAAGAGAACCCCGCATATCTGAAATCCCTTCAGGAAAAGGCCCAGATCTGCTTCCGGGAGGAACGCTTTGCCGAAGCTCTGATAAATCTGCAGAAGATCCTCGAAACGACTGCCGAACCTCAGGGAGAAACAGACCCTCTTTTCCGGGCCCGCATACTGAGTAATATGGGCATCGTTCAGGTCAAAAAAGAGTGTTTCAGTGAAGCCATCGACAATTTCCAGGCAGCACTTGAAATATTTAATGCACAGAACGATACTTTCAGTGAGGCGCAGCAGTGGGGCAATATCGGCTCGTCCTATCGCGATTTACAAAAGTATGATAAAGCCATATCAAACTACGAAAAAGCCCTTTCTCTCTATGAAAAAACCGGACAAACGGCTGCGGCCGCCGACCAGTTTACCAACCTTGCCTACGCTTACGCAATGAACCGCGAAAAAGATAGAGCCGTGGATATGTACCGCAAAGCCGCGGCTCTTTACAACGAACTTCAGGATAAGAACAGATACTCCCTGACCATGAAAAATCTAGAGGCCCTGGAAAAGATGCCGTGAAAGGTTTAGATCTAGCTGAGCTATTCTACCGGGAGTGCGGCATCCCCATGCTCAAACAACACTTTCCGGAAAAGATGGCTAGAATAGCGATCGGAATGGTCGGCCCCGGCTCCGAATGCTTCGGCTTCGATGATGCAATCTCGCGGGATCACGACTGGGGGCCGGGTTTCTGCCTCTGGCTAACCGGCAATGATTATCTAAGCTTCGGGCCGGAGTTGCAAAAAGCTTATGATAATTTACCGAAAATCTTTCACGGTTACGGCCCGCGGACGGTAACGCCCGGAGAAAAAAATCGGGTCGGGGTTTGTGAAATTTCCCAATTCTATAAGCTTCATACCGGCTTAAAAAATATTCCCGAAAACCTTGGTGAATGGCTTTCAATCCCGGAAGAGAACCTGGCTCTGGTAACCAACGGTAAAATCTTCGCCGACCCTCTCGGCGCTTTCAGCGCCTGGCGTGAAAAATTACTTAGCTACTATCCCGAAGATGTCCGCCGACGGCGCATCACCCTCTGCTGCATGGCCATCGCCCAGTCCGGCCAGTACAACCTGCCTCGTTCACTGCAGCGGAATGAGATCTTTACCGCCCGCTACGACATAGCCCGTTTCGGAGCGCAGGTTCTGGCTTTGCTGTTTCTGCTGAACCGCCGTTACGCCCCCTTCTATAAATGGCGTCATCGAGCCCTTCTTGACCTGCCGATTCTCGGAAAATCAATCCATAAATTGATTACTGAATTGGCAGAAGAGAACAACTTGCAAAAAAATCTGATACAGGTTGAAAAAATCTGTACTCTCCTGATTGCCAAACTGCGCCATCAAGAGCTGAGCTACGCCGAAAGTGATTTTTTTATCGACCACGCCCGCAGCGTTAATTCCGGAATCAGCGACCGCGAACTGCGGGAATCTTTCAGTCCGGCATAAAACATGCATGCATAAAACATGCATCATAAGTATCAAACGTAAATATAAATACAAAAATAATTCTTTTCTGCAGCACCTAAATTTCCACAAAATAAATATTGTAATATTTATTTGATAAAACACTTTTTAACTATTCG
>JANTFH010000123.1 GCA_024763535.1 Thermodesulfobacteriota bacterium | reverse complement strand
CCCCGGTCGATGCCCTGCCGGGCGGCCTGCTGCCAGGCCACATCAACCCCGGTATAGATCTGCAACCCCTCTTTATAGAGTTTGTCATAGCCGTATTTTTTCTCAAGATAGCGCCGGACATGTTCAGTATAATAGGGAGTTTTGGCGGAAGGATCAGCCTTGGAAACCAGTACCACATTAGTGGCCAGGGCCTCCTTAAGCTGCTTTTCCGTAATGAAGCCGTGTTCAAGCATCTGTTCCAGAACGTAATGCTGACGAATCTTGGAGCGTTCGGGATATTTAATCGGCGACAGCCGGCTCGGAGCCTTGGGCATACCGGCGATCGTAGTCATCTCCGCCAGGTTAAGATCACGGGTCTTCTTGCCGAAATAGCGTTGCGAGGCCATCTCGACCCCGTACATGCCGTGACCGAGATAGATCTGATTAAGATAGATGAAAAGGATCTCATCCTTGGAGAGATATTTCTCAATGCGGTAGGCTAAAATGGCCTCTTTAATCTTACGCTTGAACTTGCGTTCCGGGGTCAAAAGCAGGGATTTGGTCACCTGCTGGGTTATGGTACTACCGCCCTGAACAATTTTTCCGGCCTCAACATTTTTGATCATAGCCCGGACAATGCCGAGAAAATCAAGCCCCTTGTGTTCATAAAAACGGCTGTCCTCACTGGCGATGAAGGCCTTTTTCAAAAGATCGGGAATCTCTTCAATGGGAACAATCTTGCGTTTTTCCACCCCGAAGCGACCAATCAACTCGCCGTTATCGGCAAACATTTCACTTATGGTATAGGGATGATAGTCCTTCAACGAGGTGATCTGCGGCAGATCCCGGGAAAAATAGTAGAATACTCCGACGACCGAACCGGCCCCGGCCAGAATCAGCAGAACGATGAGGATAAAGAAAATTTTTATAATTTTACGCAGCATAAGTTTTTGAGCTGTAAGTTCTAAGCTATAAGCTGTAAGTTTTGAGTTTTAAGTTTTTGAGGTCTCTTTGAGCCATTGGCTGATAGAGTCGGCCAGACGAACCATCTCTTCCGGGCTCAGGGTCGCGGGCCGGGCCTCCGGAGCAAAACCGGAAGCCACCAATTTTTCACAGATAACATCCCGTTCAAGATTGGTCAAAATCCCTTTCAGGGGATTGATAATCTGTTTGCGCCGCTGACTGAACAGGGCCAGCAGCAGACGTTCGAAAAGTTCCTGATCCGCAACCTTATAGCGCGGCTGGGCCAAAAATTCAAAACGTAAAACCCGCGACCAGACTTTCGGCGGCGGCGAAAAAGCACCGGGCGCAACCTTGAATCCCGGGTTGATATCACAATGGATACCGGCCCCGACGGTCAGACGGCCGTAATCCCGGGTATCGGGCGCGGCCAGAAGCCGGGCCGCCACCTCCTCCTGCATCATCAGGATTGCCCGGGAAAAAAGATACCGATACTTTATCAGCCGAAAAAGGATCGGAGTAGTGATCTGGTAGGGAATATTCGCCACTACCGCCACCGGGGCCGACAACCCCATATTCTGCAAAAAAAGCTGTTCTAGATCCAGCTTTAGAAAATCGCCTTGTTTAAGGTAAAATTTCCCACTGTCAGCCGCTGCCGCAGTGAGATCAGTTGCCGCCTGCGCCTGAAAACGCTGCGTCAACGGCTGCCACAAATCCTTATCCGCCTCAACCGCCACCACCTGCGCCCCGCGATTTAGCAGAGCTTCCGTCAGCACCCCTTCACCGGGGCCAATTTCCAGAACCGTCTCCCCCGCCTGCGGGGCCGCCAGATCAATGATCCGGGCAATAGTTCCCGGATCCCTAAGAAAATGCTGGCCCAGACGCTTTTTAGCCCGGCGCGGTGATATCTTAAACGCGAATTGATTCAAAACCGGCTTCACAAGGGTAAACGGGAGCTGGGATTCAAACTTAAATCATCACTTAAGCCGGCAGCCAGCCGCCGCAGACCGACCTGGGCGATCATGGCCCCGTTATCGGTACAGAATGCAGGCGGAGCGAGAAAGAAATTAAGCCCCTGAGCCCGCGCTTCATCACTCATCCGCCGGCGCAGATAACCGTTGCAGGAGACCCCGCCGGCAAAGGCCACATTTTTGACCTGAAAACGCTCTGCCGCCAGCAGCGTCTTGCGCAGCAGAACCGCGGTTACCGCTTCCTGAAAAGAGGCGGCCAGGTCACTGATAAAAGCCGCCCGTTCTTGATCTCCGGTTTCCCGGTTCAGGCCCCGCTCGAGAGCGGTTCTGACCGCGGTTTTCAAACCGCTGAAACTGAAATCGAGCGACTCTTTGCCGAGCCAGGCCCGGGGCAGCTTAACCGCTTCCGGGTTGCCGGATTGAGCCCTCTTTTCAATTACCGGCCCGCCGGGAAAACCGAGTTCAAGCATCCGCGCGACCTTATCAAAGGCTTCACCGGCGGCATCGTCAATCGTCCGCCCCAAAAGCTCATAATCGTGCCAGGCTTTCGCCAGATAGAGACTGGTATGGCCGCCGGAGACGACCAGACCGATAAAAGGAAAATCAAGTTCAGTATTGGTTAACATCGGCGAGAGGAGATGGCCTTCAACATGATTAACCCCGATCAGTGGAATTTTCCGGGCATAGGCCAGAGATTTAGCGTAGGCGACCCCGACCAGCAGGGAGCCGACCAGTCCCGGGCCTCTGGTAACACAAACCGCGTCGATATCCTCAAGGCTTAATTCGGCCTCACTCAGCGCCTCTTCGACCACCCAGCGGATATTCTCGCAATGGCGCCGCGAGGCCAGTTCCGGCACCACTCCGCCATAGATTTCATGCAGGGCCACCTGGCTGGAAACCACGCTGGAAAGAACCCGGTTTTCACCGGTAAGCACGGCCGCGCAGGTATCGTCGCAGGAGCTCTCAATTGCCAAAACAGTCATGCCGATACTTTTACCCCATTTACGGAAACGAATACAAGTAAGAAATGATTAATCTTTTACTGCCGTTGCCATACAGTTAAAAAATCAGCGGGGCTTATCCTGAGAGATTCGTAAAAGTTCGACCATATCGTCAAAATACTCTTTTTTACCGGCAATCTCCTGATAATCTTCATGGCCCTTGCCG
>JANTFH010000122.1 GCA_024763535.1 Thermodesulfobacteriota bacterium | reverse complement strand
CGCTGCGGTTTAAGCCGGAATCCGGCGGCCCTGCTGCGGCCGCCGCAGAGTCGGCGGCATCTGCCGGTCTATCTCGAAGAGGAGGAGGCCGATCGTCTGCTCAATATCGATTACAGCGGCGACGAGTTAAAACTCAGGGACCGCGCGATTCTGGAACTGATGTACGCCTGCGGCCTCAGGGTCTCGGAGGTGGCTGAACTTGATGTCGCCAATATCCGTTTTGTTGATCAGGTGGTTCGGGTATTTGGTAAAGGGCGGAAAGAGCGTCTGGTCCCTCTGGGACGGGTCGCGGCCGAAGTTCTCAAGAAATATCTGGAGACGAGAAGAGCGCCTGCGGCCGCTGCCGGTGATGCTCTTTTTCTCAATGCCCGGGGCGGTCGTTTGAGCGCCCGTTCACTTTCGACTCTGGTGAAGAAATACGGTCTTCAGGCCGGCCTGCAGAAACCTCTGACCCCGCATGCCGTGCGGCACTCGTTTGCGACTCACCTTTTACAGAATGGGGCGGATTTAAGGGTTATCCAGGAGCTTTTGGGGCACAGCTCCCTGTCAACCACTCAGCGCTATACGCATGTTGATGTAAAACGGCTGCTCGAGGTTTATGACAAGGCGCATCCCCTGGCGCAGGGTGATGAAAAACGCCGTTAGATAGAGACGATAGAGAATTAACAGGAACACTTATTTTTAAGGAGTTATTGATGTTTAAGGGAACGACGATTATTGCGGTGCGCCGTGGTGATAAGGTGGCAATGGGTGGCGATGGTCAGGTTACTCTGGGCGATACCGTCATGAAACATGGCGCCCGGAAAGTGCGCTGGCTCTATGATGATCAGGTACTGGCCGGATTTGCCGGTTCCACGGCTGATGCTTTTACGCTCTTTGAGCGTTTTGAGGAAAAGCTTGAACTCTACGGCGGCAACCTGACCCGTTCGGCGGTGGAGATGGCCAAAGACTGGCGCATGGACAAGATGCTGCGGCGGCTGGAGGCCCTGATGATCGTTGCCGACGAGGAGCATACCTTCGTGATCTCCGGTAACGGTGATGTGATTGAGCCGGACGACAATATCGTCGGTATCGGTTCCGGTGCCGCGTACGCGGAAGCCGCGGCCCGGGCCCTGTTGCGTAAATCTGAGCTCAAAGCGGATGATATTGTCCGCGAGGCCATGAAAATTGCCTCTGAAATATGTATCTATACGAATGATCGCTTAACCCTGGAGATTCTGCCGCATGAGCAGAAACAGGAGGATGATAAGTAGATGGCTTCAACATTAACCCCCAAAGAGATAGTTGTAGAACTGGATAAATTTATTGTCGGTCAGGATGATGCCAAGCGGGCCGTGGCGATCGCCCTGCGTAACCGCTGGCGGCGGCAGCAGGTTGACCCGGCCCTGCGGGATGAGATCGCCCCGAAAAATATTATTATGATCGGCCCGACCGGGGTCGGAAAAACCGAGATTGCCCGGCGTCTGGCAAAACTGGCCCGGGCTCCTTTTATTAAATTGGAGGCCTCAAAATTTACCGAGGTCGGTTATGTCGGCAGGGACGTTGAATCGATGATTCGTGATCTGACCGAGCTGGCGATCACTATGGTCAAACAGGAAGAGACCAAAAATGTCCGGGCCAAGGCCCGGGAGCTGGCGGAGGAGTTTCTGCTTGATCTGCTGCTGCCGCCGGTTCAGGCTCCGGCCCCGCCGGCCGCCGCCGTTGACGAAGATGACTCCGACGATGATCCGGTCAGCAATGTTATCGAGATGGTCAGTGAAGGTGATTTTTCCGGTCTTCTTGAGATGCAGCCGGCTGAGTCGGAGACGGTCGATCCCGCGGCCGATGAGCGCCAGCAGAAAACCCGGGAGAAGCTGCGTAAGCTTTTTCGCCAGGGGAAACTGGATGAGCGCAGTGTCGATCTGGAGATTACACAACAGAGTTCACCGGTGGTTGAGATCTTTTCCGCCGGCGGCATGGAAGAGATGGACATCAATATCAAGGATATGTTCGAAAATATCATGCCGAAACAGACCAAGAAGAAGAAGGTCAAGGTTCCCGAGGCTTACGAAATCCTGGTTGAACGCGAGGCCCAGCGCATGGTTGATATGGACAAGGTGATCAAGGAGGCCAAGTCCCGGGTCGAGCAGAACGGCATCATCTTTCTCGATGAGATCGATAAAGTAGTGGCCCGGGAGGGCACTTCGAGCCCGGATGTCTCGCGTGAGGGAGTGCAGCGTGATCTTTTGCCGATTGTCGAGGGTTCATCGGTCAATACCAAATATGGTATCATCAAGACCGATCATATTCTCTTTATCGCTGCCGGCGCCTTTCACGGGACTAAACCCTCCGATCTGATTCCCGAGATGCAGGGCCGTTTTCCGATTCGGGTCGAGCTTGATTCTCTGGGTAAGGATGATTTCGTTCGCATCCTGACGGAGCCGGAAAATGCTTTGACCCGGCAGTATGTCGAGTTGATGAAGACCGAAGGGGTCACCCTGAAGATCGAGGATGATGCGATAGCTAAACTGGCTGAAATCGCCTGTCTGGCGAATGAAAAGCATGAAAATATCGGGGCCCGGCGGCTGCATACGGTGCTCGAGTGCCTGCTCGATGAGGTCTCTTTTAATGCCTCGGAAATGAACGGGGTGACGGTCAATATCAACGCCGACGAGGTCAAGCGTAAACTTGACGATATTGTCGAGGATGAAGACCTGGGCCGTTACATACTGTAAGCTTTCCAATCTCCTTGATGCGGGGAGAGACCTTTAGTTCTGACCCCGGTTATGGAGAGCGAAGTAAACTTCGATTTTAGTGGGTTTTATATTATGGAAAAGTATCTGCAGAAAGCTGAAATTTTAAGTGAATCATTGCCTTTTATCCGAAAATTTTACGGTAAGACGTTCGTTATCAAATACGGCGGTCATGCCATGGTTGACGAGAATCTGCAGGAGTCTTTTGCCCGGGATATCGCTCTTTTGAAATTTATCGGCATCAATCCGGTCATCGTCCACGGCGGCGGCCCCCAGATCGGCAAGGTTCTGGAACGGATGGGGATCGAGAGCTCCTTTGTTCAGGGGATGCGGGTTACCGATCAGGAT
>JANTFH010000121.1 GCA_024763535.1 Thermodesulfobacteriota bacterium | reverse complement strand
ACGCCAATGAGGCGGCTCTGGTTTCTACCTTTGGCAAAAATTCGGAAACGGGCGAGTATGTCTTCTTTGTTGCCGATCCCCGGCATGAAAACTATGATCTGGTCAAAAATGTGGTTGAGTGGCAGAGTTACGTTGCTGAGTACGCACTTAAAGATTACCCGATCAGTGAGGCCGAGATTCTCTCGACCGGTTCCCACGCCTGGGACTCTTCTCTGAATACAATTAATGTCGGGAAATTCAATTTGGGGTTTGGTTCCATCGGGATCTGTGCTCACGCTTTTTACGAGGCCATAAATCATGCCGCAAACCGCAATCTCTATGGGAAGTTCGTTACTGATTTTTCCTATATCCAGCAATTTTTTACCGATGCCTACTGCCGCCTGGCGGCAATGAAGCTTTTTTCTGTGCGGGCGATTGATTATATGCGCTCCGCTTCAGCGGAAGACCGGCGTTATCTGCTCTTTAATCCAATGGTTAAAATGAAAGTCACGACTCAGGGTGAAGAGGTTATCAATCTGCTTTGGGACGTGATTGCGGCCAAGGGTTTTGAGAAAGATCTCTATTTTGAAAATGCGACCTATGACATCCGGGCCCTGCCCAAACTTGAGGGTACGGTTCATGTCAATATGGCGCTGATCATCAAATTTATGGCCAACTATTTCTTCGCCCCGGCGGAGTATCCGGAAATCCCCCGGCGTAATGATCCGGTTAACGATGATTTTCTCTTTAATCAAGGTCCGACGAAGGGTTTAGGCAAGATTAAATTTCACGATTTCAATATTACCTACAACAGTGTCAATCTTCCGAATGTCGAGATCTTCAAAAAGCAGATTAAGGTTCTGCAGGAGTTTTTGCTGACGGCCCGGCCAAGTAAAGAGCAGGCCGCAGATCTCGATTTTCTTTTAAGTCTGGGGGAACTCTTCACATTGGTAGTCTATGGTCAACTGATCATTGAAAAGGCCAATATGGAAAACCTTGAGGATGATCTTTTAGATCAGATATTTGATTTTATGATCCGGGATTTTACCAAATATGCTCTGCAGATCTACTCTAAATCCGGGAGTACGGAAAAACAGATGGAACTCTGCCTGAAGATGATCAAAAAGCCGCAGGTCAACCCGCAACGTTTTCAAAATGTTTGGGAAAACCGGGTAAAAGTCTTAAACAATATCTACGAAATGAATCCGTAAATTGGGAAAATTTGGAGAATAATAATGAAAAATGATCGTGATGTTGTCATCGTTTCGATGGGGCGCAGTGCCATCGGTGATTTCGGCGGGACGCTGAAAGATGTTCGGGCGCATCAGTTAGGGGAGCAGGTGATTAAAGGTGTGCTGGAGCAGGTGCCGGAGGTCGATTGGGGAACTCTGGATGATGTAGTCATGGGCGACTGTGTGCAGGCGCCGGATGAAGCCAATACGGCCCGGACTGCGGCCCTTAAAGCCGGAATCCCCTGTGAAGTGCCGGCGGTGACCATCCAGCGCCAATGTTCCAGCGCGATGGAGGCGGTCTCGCTGGCGGCCAATAAAATTCGTTTGGGAGATGCCGATCTGATTTTGGCCGGAGGGGTCGAATCGATGTCGAATGCGTTTTACTGTCTGCCGGGTGCCCGCTGGGGGGCCCGTCTGCAGCATGGCAAGATGATGGATTCGATGTGGGAGATGCTTCACTCCGGCTCCTGTCTTTTAGAACCGCCCGGATACATTATGGGGCAGACGGCGGAAAATCTGGCGCGAAAATATGATATTTCACGTGAGGAGCAGGATGTTGTCGCGGTCAGAAGTCACAATAATGCGGAAGTGGCAATCGCTCAGGGGAAATTTAAAGACGAGATTATTCCGATAACAATTACCGGGCGCAGAGGCAAGGTTACGGTTTTTGACACCGATGAACATATTCGTCCGGGAGTTACCGTTAATGATTTAGTTAAACTTAAGCCGGTTTTTGCTAAGGATGGTACCGTAACTGCCGGCAATGCCTCCGGTCTTAATGATGGCGCGGCAATGCTGCTCCTGGCGAGCCGGGCGCAGGCTCAAGCGTTGGGGCTTAAGATTTTAGGCCGGATTCACTCGTCGGCAGTTGCCGGTTGTGACCCGAAGATTATGGGCTGGGGGCCGGTGCCTTCAACTCAGAAACTACTTAAGAAGACAGGGGTGAAAATATCCGACATCGAACTGATTGAGCTTAACGAAGCTTTTGCCGCCCAGTATCTGGCCTGCGAAAAAGGTCTGGATCTAAATCGTGAAATCACCAATGTCAACGGTTCCGGAATCGGCCTTGGCCATCCTGTCGGCTGTACCGGCGCCCGGATAATGGTCTCACTGCTTAATGAGATGAAGCGGCGTAATCTGGGCCTCGGCCTGGCAACGCTCTGTGTCGGCGGCGGCATGGGCATGTCGACGTTGATCGAAAACGAATAATTAAATTTACAACATAGAGGAGATCTAAAATGGATTATAGATTATCTGAAGAGATAAAACTGTTGCGGGATATGACGTATAAATTTGCCAAAACCGAGATTGCACCGCTGTCGACCGAATGTGATGAAGAGGAGAAATATACCCCGGAAATTATCAAAAAAGCTGCAGAGTTGGGTTTGATCGGCAGCTGGGCTCCGGAGGAGTATGGCGGGGCCGGCTTCGGGATTTTAGGCCAAAGCTTAATTGCCGAGCAGATCGCCCGGGTAGATATGGGTATCTGCACCAGTGTTATCACCGCATCTTTCGGTTGTGAAGCGATCTTACACTCCGGCAGTGAAGAGCAGAAAAAGAAATATCTTAACCTGGTCTGTAGTGGTGAAGCTATCAGTGCCGGGGCCTTTACCGAGCCTAATGCCGGTACCGATGTTTCCGGGGCGACCACCCGCGCGGTAAAAGACGGCGATGATTATGTGATTAACGGCAGCAAGATGTTTATTACCAACGGCACTGTCTGTGATTTTATGGTCACTCTGGTAGTTACCAATCCGGAAGCTAAGCGTAAGCATGACAGCTACAGCCTGGTAATCATTCCGGCCGATCTGCCGGGGATCACCCGCACCAAAATCAGGGGCAAAATGGGAATCCGCTCCAGTGATACGGCTGAATTGGCCTTTGAGGATGTGCGTGTGCCGCAGGCCAATCTCGTCGGTCAGGAGGGGCGCGGTTTTTATCAGTTAATGCACTTTTTTGATACGACCCGGATTATGGTTGCCGGTCAGGGGGTCGGTTTGTCGCAGGGCTGCCTTGATGAAGCCATTCGCTACTC
>JANTFH010000120.1 GCA_024763535.1 Thermodesulfobacteriota bacterium | reverse complement strand
GCTTTTGGCAATATCGCTGGTCGCGATCTCCTGTACTTCTCCGGCCACCGGTTCGACCGTCAGTGAGAAGCCTTTACTATTATCCTGATCACTTCCGTACTCGGTAACCTTGATGTAGTCAACCTTACCGTCTTCATTGAGGTCGAGATTATTGACTCCGGTGGCGGGGTCATTGAGCAGCTTTTCGAGCTCGGCCGCGTTTTCGGCCTTTTTCAAAAGAGAACCGATAGTCGACAGGTCAAGTCCGTCACCGGCATAAACCATGCTCTGGACATTGACATTATAATTTTTCTCGCCGCCTCCGGGCCAGAAGAAAGAGATTGCAACCAGAAATATAAAAATTCCGGCCAGGCCTTTAAATATCTTTTCGTTCATAATCTACTCTCCATTGTTTTTCAGCGGTCTTGAATAAAAATTATAATTTTTCAAAAGCAACTTATGTTTGACCTTGGCAAATTTACTTAAATCAGGTTCTTCTCTTCATGGCGAAAAAACAGAAAAACACTTGATTCGCCAGTTTGCCGGCAGACAGCCGCCGCATTAATAACCGCTCTGCCATCCCATAAGGTAATACGTGAAAATTTTGCGATTGACAAGCGTATTTATTTCACTCTCGCTGGAAATCAGCTGATCCTTGCCGAAATCAAGGCCGGCATGGATCAATTCCGGGCTCAGGTAACGGGTTTTAACCTTGATTTCGGTAACTTTTTTCAGTTCTTTTCTGAGATCTGCCGGCGACCATCTTTCCGCATGTCCGCCCAGCCACCAGCCCCATTCGCCGAATGAGGGGACATTGTCGTGGTAGGGGATAGCACTCAAGCCTGCGGATTTAATTGTGCGGCCGATACAGAGAAAGGCCTCGCGGGCGTGGAAAGGAGAGGTCGCCTGCTGGACGAATACTCCGTCTATGGCCAGACGGTCGGTGAGGCGGCGGTAGAAGGTGCGGGAGTAGAGCTTGGCCAGCTCCTCATTGTTGGGGTCGGGAAAGTCGATAATGATAATATCAAATTTGCCGGCAAGATTTTCCAGCAGGGCGGCGGCATCGAGATTGATGATGCTGACTTCAGCCGCAAATTCCGGCCGACTGCCGAAACGTTTATGCTGGTTGACAACCAGAATTTTCTCTTTTGCTTTCGTCTCTATCAAAGCATTATGGCGGAGAATCTTGATTTTTGCCGAGCTTAAACTGTTGTGGTTAAGTCGGGTCAGGATCGGGTCGGTTCGCGCCAGGTTGGTCATCTCCGGATCGAGATCACAGAGGACAATCTCTTTGACGGATCTATATTTAAGCACCTCCCGGGCCGCGAGGCCATCGCCGCCGCCCAAGATCAGAACCCGGCGCGGATCAGGAACCAGGGTGAAAGCCGGATGCACCAGATTCTCATGGTAGATATGTTCATCAGCACTGTTGAACTGCAGGCTGCCGTTGATATAGCAGCAGATCTCGTGGGAGCGGGATTCAGTGATAACTATATGCTGATAGCGGGTGGTTTTGCTGAAAATAATCCGGTCGCGGTAGAGATACTGCTCGGCGCTGGCGGTCCAGTTCCGGGCCTTGTGGAAGGAGATGCCGAGAACCATCAGCGCCGCCAGAAAGAAGAGCCAGAGCCGGGCTTTAAGAGTGACTCCGTTACGGAAGTAGAAAAGCAGAATTGCGGCGGCACTGAGATTGAGCAGGCCGAGGATCAAGGCTGATTCAATCAGGGTGAAAAATTTGGGCAGAAGAAAAACCCAGAGCAGGGCCCCGGCCAGAGCCCCGATATAGTCCATCTTGAGCACCTTGCCGAGATTGACTTTGAGTTTCCGGGTGTAGACCGAGTTGAGGCGGGTGATCAGAGGCAGTTCGAAACCTAAAAGCAGACCGATGCCGCAGATGAACAGATACTGGACAATGATGTAATATTCAGGTGCCAGACCGTAGGTGAAAAGCAGGGCCAGGGGGCCGATTCCACCTAAAATTCCCAGCAGGATCTCGGCGGCGATGAATTTGTCGATGAGCAGCTTATCTGCAAGACGTTTCTGCAGATCGGCGCCGATGCCCATGCAGAACATCATGGCGCCGATAACCAGAGCCCATTGCCGGGCGGAGTTGCCCAAGAGATCAGCCGCGACCCGGCTTAAGGTGTATTCATAAGCGATGCCGCAGCCGCCCATGATGAAGGTGGTCAGATAGAGGATAAACGAGGCGGAAATATTCATGGCCTGTCGGCTATAACGAAGCCGCTATAAAGTCAAGAGAAAAGTGACAACCGCCAGTGCCAGCAGCCAGGAGGAGAGGCTTAATGGAAGAATCTCATAAGTCGTTGAACGGCCTGAGTTGTGCAGGTCAAGCACTATCTGTTTCACGATTGCCGAAGCGAGTCGCTCTTGCTCCAGAGTCCAGTATCGTCCCCGGCTGCCGGCCGCAAGTTGTTTAAACCTCTCCGGTTCAAGCGCGGTGGTGATAAAATCTCCTTTTTCATTTTTATAGTAACCGATTATCTCCCGGCCGTCGGGGGTACGGATAGGAATCAGCCCGGGGGTGCGGCGGCCGATACCGACACAGTAGATACGGCGGTCAGCTGCTCTTATTTTTGCGATTATTATCTTGAATGCGTCGGGGGTGTCGGCGGCATCCTCACCGTCGCCGATAAGCAGGATAACCTCGCTGGAATCTTCAGTTTTACGATTCAGCATCTCGATTCCGGTTTCGAGTCCGGCGGCGATCCGGCTGCCGGGGGCCGAAAGGGCCAGTTCATCCAGGTTTTCGATCAGATAGCGGCAGTAACCGTAGTCCGTGGTTGGAGGGACGAGTTCGTAACTTGAACCGGCGTAGACAAAGATGCCGATTCGTTCCCCGTCGAGTTTATCGAGCAGGTTTAAGACCAGCAGCCGGGCCCGGTTGAGGCGGCTGGCCCGGTTTCCGGTCGCCGGCTCTGACGGTGGAAAAGCGCTGTCTTCGGCCAGCATCGATTTTGAAATGTCAATTCCGATCGTAAGATCAATACCGCTTCTTTTGAAAACCGCTCTCCGGCGGTAGACAACCGGTTCCGCCAAGGCTGTCAGCAGCAGGGCCAGAGTCAGGATAAAGAGCAGAATCCGGCGTCTTTCTCCGGCTCGGGGCGGGGCGAAAAAAATTGTCCGCCGCAGCCGCTCAAGACGGCTCTGATGGCGCAGAGCCAGAATGAAATAGAGAAAAAGCGGGAGAAAACCCAGGAACCAGTATGGGTGTCTGCAGATCATAAAACTACTTTAGCACCCTATTGTCCGGGGGTTCGCCAACCATATAACCGGCACTTTCGGGCAGCATGGTGGAGAGATTCTTCTTCAAATCCAGCCGGCCTTCATCACCGGCCGGGGTCTGGGCGATTTCAGACTGAGCT
>JANTFH010000119.1 GCA_024763535.1 Thermodesulfobacteriota bacterium | reverse complement strand
GGATCGGGGTGATTTGATAATGGTGTATAATTAAGCTGAGAATGGAAACGCTCATCAGGTGGGGGTCGCGATTCGGCGAGAGTGATAGGCAGAGTTCATTCATATCACGAGAGAAATCTTCGAAAACGTTATCTACTATCAGTTGCAGGCGTTTTTTGTCACCATCCATGATCTCACGTTGCAGGAGCCTGATGAAGTTTTCATTTTTCGAGACCAGAAGACATAAATTGTTGATTAAATGATGCAGACGTTGTTCCGGGTCGGCCGGCAGGGTAAATGACTCTTGCATCAACTCGGCATGTTCGTTGAAAACTTGAGCCAGTGCTTCGATGTAGAGGCTCTGTTTGTCGGGGAAATAGTAGTAAAGAGATGCCGCTTTAATGCCGACGTTGCCGGCAATTTGCCGCATACTGACCCCGGTATAACCGGACTCGGCAAACAGGGGGATGGATTTTGTCAGGATTTCAGCCTTACTGTGATGCTTGTCGTTTCTCATCTGATTATAACTCTCCAGTCGCATAGCGTAAGTGGAAAACAGCGAGAACCGCGTCATTTAGGGCTTTATCGTAATTAAAGATATTGATAGTGCGCTGGGTCTCCGCATCAAGAACTTCGGTGTTGGTGCCGATGCCCTCCTTGTAACGGTTTTTGGTGACCGATAAGTTTTCTTCAGCCTGCTCCAGAGTCTCCCTGGTTACTTTTATTCGTTTACGGCTCTCTTCCATATCAAGCCAAGCCTGGCGTACCTGGAGCCGTATCATTGATTCAAGTTCCCGGCGCTGCTCGCTTAAGGAACGGGATTGAGCTTTAAGGGATCGGCCCTTATTCTTTGCCACATTACCGTCAAAAATATCCCATGAGGCCATAACCATAGCCTGCCATACCCCTTCGTTAACCTGGTGTGAGTTTTCGCGGTAGTCGTAACCGCTTTGCAGCATCAACTTGGGCCCACTCTCGGCTTTAGCGGATTTGGCCTGCCACTGCAAAGCTTCAACTTGCTGTGCCAGAGCCATAAGTTCCGGGCGTTTTTCACAGGCTTTCCGGCTCAATTCAGCTAAGTCAGTAGTGGGATAGTCGAGGGGAAGTGCGGATATCTCAACCTCATAATCGAGAGGTCGGTTGAGCAGCCGATTGTAGGCGGAGCGGGCGATATCCAGTTGATTGCGGGCCTGCAGCAACATCTGCCTGGCGTTGGCGAGGGCCACCTTTGCGGCCAGGAAATCATTAATCGGAACCATGCCGACATCGTGCATATTTTTGACATCAGCGGTATGTGCCGCCAGGCTCTGCTCGTGACTTAAAGCGACCTCAGTCTGTTGCTTGCGTAAAAGGATAGCTATATAAGCTTCGGCAATTTTCAGCTTAATTTTCTGTCGGGTCGCGGCTTCAGTGAATTTCCCCGCGGCAAGATCGGCAGTTGCCGCATCAATCGCCGAACTTATCTGAAAGTGGGTATAGATCGGCAGGGAAACCATCGCTTTATAGGAGAGTGAATGCTTGTCGGCAGTACTGAACTGACTGTTATAGAGATAAGCTCCGGGTTCGTCATCAATAAAAAGATAGCCCGCCCCGAGGTTTAAGGTCGGCAGACGTTTGCCCTTGGCGGCTTTAAGCTGGGACTGTTTGGAGTTAGAGTCCTCAATGGCTGATTTGATGAGATGGTCGACTTTGAGGCCGATCTCCCAGGCCTCTTCCAGAGTCTCGGCAAAACTGCTGCCGCCGACCGGTAAAATGAGCAGAAGCATGATTAATATTACAACAAATCTTTTCATTTTATCTCTCCTTCGAACGGCGTAATCCCGGAATACGCCACCGTTTTACCTGTTCAAGACCATTTTCAACCAGAGAGTAGACTGCCGGTACGACCAGCAGGGTGAGGATGGTGGAACTCAGCATCCCGCCGATAACCGCAACCGCCAGAGGGGCGTTGGTATCAGCTCCGGCTCCGTAACCCATGGCTGCCGGCAGCATACCGAGAATCAGGGTAAAAGCGGTCATCAGGACCGGCCGCAGACGATTGGGACAGGCTTCATGCAGAGCCTCGCTGATATTTTTTCCCTCCCGCCGCAGTTGATTGGTCAAATCTACCAGGAGGATGGAGTTTTTGGTTACCAGTCCCATCAGTAGAACCAGTCCGACCATCGAAAATATATTTAGTCCATGGCCTAAGAGCCATAGGCCGCCGATGCCGCCGACAATTGCCAGAGGTTGGGCCACCATAATAACCAGAGGCTGAACAAACGAGTTGAACTGACTCGCCAGAACCATATAGACGAGGATAATCGCCATAACGAAGGTAAAACTGATATAGTGGACGGTCTTACCGAACTCTTCAGCCCGGCCCCGCATTTTTACACTGTAGCCAATTGGTAGAAGCCCTTTGCTGTCAGCCATTATCTTCTTGACCGCCGAGCCTAAGGCGATATCCGGAGTCGCGTAGAATTCGGCCGCGTATTGCAGATCATAACGGGCAATAATCGCCGGCCCCAGCACCTCTTCGAAATGGGCGACCGTATCCAGGCGCACCAGCTTACCGCTGCGGGTGCGCAGGTAGATGCGGCTCAAATCCTCAGGCGTCGTAATTTTGCCGGCGGTCGCTTTCAGACGGATATCGTAACGTTCTCCATCTCCGGGCTCGTCATTATACTTAGCCACATCGTAGCCGCCGACAATGGCATTGACCGCCATCGCGATGTCGAAGGCCGATAACTCAAGATCGGCCACCCGTATCCGGTCGATAACCAGTTTAACCTGAGGCAGATCAAGCTGTAGATCAAGGTCGATCCGGCCCAGACCCGATTCGGTTGCCAGCTTCTGGTTCAATTTATGCGCCAGTTCCGCAACCTTATTCAATTTGGGCCCGGTCAAACTGAATTGTAACGGTTCTCCCCGGCGTCCACCAATAAATGAGGCTGGTGAAGGGTAGGCTTTAACTCCGGGGATCTTTGCCAACTCCTTTCGTAGAATCGGGATAAGCTCATACTGTTTCAGTCGGCGCTCTTTAAGCGGCGTCAGGCGTACCGAAATCTCACCCCGGGAGACCTGTCCGGTGGCGTCGTTGCCGATGGAGGAGAGGTAGGAACGAATCTCCGAATGATTCTTTAAAACTTTCTCAACCTCCGCCAGTCGGTCGTTGGTATATTCGATAGATGAGCCTAAAGGGGTTTTAACCGTGATCATGAAATGTCCCTTGTCCTCAGGCGGCATAAAGCTCTTGCCGATCTGGCCGGTCAGAGGCATGAACACCCAGACCATAATCACAGTTATAGCAATTATCGTCCAGCGGAAACGTAAGGCAAAACCCAAAACCCTGCGATATGAATTCTCCAGTGCCTTGAGTACGGATTCCCACAAATTGTAGA
>JANTFH010000118.1 GCA_024763535.1 Thermodesulfobacteriota bacterium | reverse complement strand
GGGGTTTCAATACGTAAGCGGTCACCACTGCCGGCTTTGACCTCATTTTTACCGCCCAAGTTGACTTTGCGCCCGTCAGCCCGGATAAAGGTGTTTTTGCCCCGCGCTCCAGGGGCCCCACCCTTGAGACCATAAGGGGCAAAGACCCGACGTTCGGAGAGGATGGCGGCATTTAAGGGGGCTAGAAATTCGATTTCGCGAACGAGACCATCACCGCCGCGAAATTGACCGACGCCGCCGGAATTGGGACGCAGGGAAAACTCGCGTAATAAAACCGGATAGCGACGCTCTAAAATCTCGGGATCGGTGATCCGGGTATTGGTCATGTGGCTGTGGACGCCGGATTGTCCGTGCCAGCCGGGGCCGGCGCCGGCGCCGCCGCCTAAGGTTTCGTAATAACCAAAGTTCCGGTTTCCGAAGGTCAGATTATTCATACAACCCTGGGATGCGGCGGCGACCCCGAAGGCTTTCAAGATAACATCGACAACCCGTTGCGAGGTCAGAACATTACCACCGACAACCGCAGCTTCGGCATCGGGATCAAGCAGACAACCGGGCTCAACCCGAATCTCGATCGGCACCAATACCCCGTGATTTAACGGCAGATCCTCTTTTATCAAACAGCGCAGAGCGTAGAGAATCGCCGATTTGGTTACAGCCAGCGGGGCATTAGTATTACCCCAGACCTGAAGACCGGTTCCGGTAAAATCAAAAATACCACTGCCCTTTTGCCGATCAATCGTCAAGGTCAAACAAATCGGCGTCCCGTCATCCATAAAATCTTGAGCCCGAATCACGGCCGCCTGCGATTCATCGGCCCCACCGACAACCGTGTCGGCCAAACTCTTAAGACTGCGGCGAACTGCAGTTTCAGCGCTCTCCTGAACATGCCGCATATAGGCTTGAACAACAGCATAAGAGTAGTGTTCGATCATCTCTGAAATAAGCTCAATACCTTTGCGATTGGCAGCTACTTGAGCTTTAAGGTCGGAGAGATTATCGGCCAGAGTCCGGGTTCCACTGATCTTTTTTTCGTCACCGGCCCGAGGCAGCTCGCCCGGTGCTTTCAACAGAGCGCTGATCCCCGCTTCCTGAAAAATCCCGCTCTCAACAAGTTTAAAGGATCTGATCGCGGCCCCCTCCTCCTCCAGGGAGCGGGAAAAAGGGGGCATTGAACCGGGTGAGATCCCGCCGATATCGGCATGATGGCCACGACTGGCGACAAAGAAGATCGCCGCGCCGTCTTTTAAGACCGGGGTGATAACCGTAATATCGGGCAGGTGGCTGCCACCGGCGGCGGGATGGTTGGAAACCAGAACATCACCTTCATGAAAGACCCCGTCATGCAATAAAATCTGAGCTTTTACGGCTTCACTCATAGCCCCTAAATGAACCGGCAAATGCGGAGCATTAGCCACCAGTTCACCGCCCGGGCCAAAGAGCGCGCAGGAGAAATCGAGACGTTCCTTGATATTGGTTGAGATCGAAGTTTTTTGCAGGGTACGACCCATCTGCTCAGCAATCGACATAAATAGATTGCTGAAAATTGAAAGCTGTACCGGATCGACAGCGGTTGCCGCATCAAGCAAACTAAGCTCTCGGCCAACTTTAATTTGTATATCGCCGCTTAGAGTTATCCGAGCCCTGGCATCCGGCTCGATAAGAACCGTGGCGGTATCGTGCATAATCAGGGCGGGACCTGTGATTTCATCTCCGGCGAAAAGTTTTTCCAAACGATAGACCGGGGTCTGCAACCAGCCTCCGGCAAAATAGCAGGAGACCGAGCGTTCAGGCAGCGCTGGAGCTGTTGCCTGGGCCAGCCGGTGACCGAGCAGACCGGCTCCGGCAGCCACCGCCCGCACCCTGATATCATCAACCACGATCTCACGATCAGACAAAGTAAAACCAAATTCACGTTGATAGAGAGCCGCAAATTTCTTAGCAAAATCACCGTCTTCGGGAGATGCAATCATCAAAGCCGTATCGGTCCCCTGATAACGGAGATTCAAATAGAGGGTTGTGCTGATTACGGTCGGGGCAAACCCCTGGCTTTCAAGTTCAGATTCTGCAATTTGCTGTAACTCTTTCAGACCGGCAAAAAGTCCAGCCTGGCTCTCATTAGAGAGGATTTCTGCGGCGGGCCGCTGGCGTTCAACCACAACATCAGCCAGTCCCATGCCGTAAGCCGATAAAATCCCGGCATAACGATGAATATGAATTCGATTAATCCCTAAAACCCGGGCCATGGCGACCGCGTGCTGGGGGCCGGCCCCGCCGAATGTCGCCAAAACATGTTCCTTGATATCAAAACCACGCAAAACCGAAATCTCCCGAATCGGCCGTACCATCACCTCATTAGCCACCTGGATAAAGCCGTAGGCCACCTCTTCTAGGGTCATAGGAGTTCGACCCTGTTTGACATAGTCCTGATTAATCTCTTCAGTCAGACGGGCAAAAGCCCGGCGCGAAGCTTCAAGATCGAGGGCCAAATTCTCATCCGGGCCAAAAATATGGGGAAAGTCGTCCGGCTGTAAACGCCCAAGAACCAGATTGGCGTCGGTCAACGCCAAAAAACCATCCTTTCGATAACAGACCGGCCCCGGATGAGCCCCGGCCGATTCGGGGCCGACTTTAAACATGCCGTTGACATAAAAAAGGCGGGAGCCACCACCGGCCGCTACAGTTTTAATATGAAGTTGTGGGGCCTGAATCCGCACCCCGGCGGTTTCGGTCTCATGCACCAATTCATATTCGCCCCCAAACCGGGAGACATCGGTCGAGGTCCCCCCCATATCAAAACCGATAACCTGCGGCGAGCGGCCCTCTTTTTCCGAGCCGGCAGCGGTCATCGCATAACCAACCACCCCGCCGGCCGGTCCCGAAAGAATCGCCCGACTGCCGGTGAAATTATCAGCTGAGGTCAAGCCTCCGTCGGAACGCATGAACTGTAAATTACAACCGGCCAAACCATCTTTGAAGCCTTGGCGAAAACTGTCGAGATAGGCGTGTATATGGGGAGTCAGGTAGGCATCAACCATGGCCGTATCACCACGCGGCACCATCTTGACCATCGCCATCACCTGAGCCGAAAGAGATATCTGCTTAAAACCGATCTCCCGGGCCAGTTCGCCGATTAACAATTCATGTTCAGGCCAGGCGTAGGCGTGGATCAAGACCACGGCCAGGCTCTCAATACCTTTGGCCTTTAAGGCCAGCAATGCCGCCTTGATCTTCTCCGGATCAGGTTTTTCTAAGACCACGAGATCTTCTCCGGTAATCCCGGTGACCACGGTATAACCTTTTCGCTGCAGAGTCTTAGAATCTTCATCATCACGCAGTAACCGGAGCCTTTCATCGACTTCGACCACCTCTTCGTATAGAAGTTCCGGTTTCCTGATCTCAAGATCAAAAAGCTTGGGCCGATCCTGATTACCAATTCTAAGAAGGTCAC
>JANTFH010000117.1 GCA_024763535.1 Thermodesulfobacteriota bacterium | reverse complement strand
GTCTGCCGTTGTTTGGTGATGTCGGTGATAATGCCTTCGACATACTCCAGTTTACCGTCGCCATCGTAGACCGGTCGGGCATGCATCGAAATCCAGATTCGGCTGTGGTCTTTGCGGTAAAATTCAGTCTCAAATCCATTGACTACACCGTTTTCTTTAAGTTGTTGGGAAAACTTATAGCGCTGGGTCGGGTCAACGTAAAGATCTTCCTGCACGGTTCTGATGCTTTGGATCAGGTCTTCCCGAGAGTCGTATCCCAGAGTCCGGGCAAAGGAGGGGTTGATGCTGATCATGGTTCCATCGTGAGAGACCTGAAAGATGCCTTCGACAGCGTTTTCAAAGATGTTGCGGTATCTCTGTTCGGCCTGTTTAACCTTGTCGAAAAGTCTGGCATTGTCAATAGAAATGGCTATTTGGGCGGAAATAATTTTCAGCATTTCCAGACGTAGGGATGTGAAGATTCCGGCTTCAAGGTTGTTTTCGAGATAAAAGATGCCGATCATCTTCTTTTTGTGGAGAATTGGTACGCAGAGAATTGATTTTACTTGTTGCGACTGGATGTACGGGTCGTTTTTGAATCTTTTGTCCCTGCAGGCTTCGTCCAGAATTATAACTTCAGGTTTGTTCGCGACCTCTTCAATGATTGCGGTAGAGAGCTTTTCTTTGGTGTAGGAGGTCGGTGGTTTGCGTATCCTGTAGCCATCTTTCGTGCAGCCGCTGGCTTCGATTTTCAGTTTTCCCTTTGATTCCAGAATCAGGTAGGCCCGGCTGGCGCCGGCATTTTCGATCATAATAGTTATCAGTATTAACAGGAGTTTTTCAAAATCAATTTCACTGGAAATAGCCTGGGAGGCTCTGATTATGGTTAGCAGGTTTGGGCTTTCATGGTTATGCGGCAGCCAGGTTTGCGGCTCGCCGCTTTGTGGTGAGCGTTTATACAGGTTTTTTTTGATTAATCGTCGCATCTCTTCACCTTGATATCTAATATTTTACATTTGGGTTGGGGTGATACCATCCCTGTTCTGGGCTGGAATGGGCATATTTAGTGTCGCATTTGACACTATAGTATATTTTGAATAAAATCAAGTGAATAACTTGTATGCAGCGTTTAATGGGCCGTAAATGACACTTTTGGTGGGGATCTACTTTTAGAATCAGTCAGATAATATCTGCCCTTTTTAAGGTTGGCATCCGTATTGCAGAGTCTTTTCAGGTTGCAATACGATAATTAGAATATCTTCATGCTTTTAAGTTGTATTTATTAAAAAATTGTTTTATAAATAATGAGATTGCCATAATATTTGGTGGAAACGGTTTTCAATAAACAAATTTACTTTACAGGAGGAGGGGTTATGAGGCGAGACAAATTGTGTAGTAGAGTCTTTCTAAAATTTATGATCGGTTGTTTGATCTTGGTTTTTATCGGGGGGGTGGGGTATGTCCCCAAGGTTCAGGCGTTTACTGCCTTTGAAAATGATGCGGTCAGGATTCAGCTGGATTCAACTATTTCATATGGTCTGCAATGGCGCGTCCAGAGCCGGGATAAGGATATCATCGGCCTTACCAATGGCGGGACAAAACACTCGAATAACATGGATGATGGTAACCTGAATTATGACACCGGTCTCATCAGTAATGCGATTAAGATGACCTCCGATCTTGATATTGATGCCAAGTGGATTGGTGCCTTTGTCCGGGTCTCGGGTTTTTATGACTACGAAAATGAAAAAGGCGACCGTGAGCGTACCGATCTCTCATCTAAGGCCAAGGATGCGGTTGGCAGTGATATTGATTTTCTCGATTACTATATCTGGGTAACTCATGAAATTGCGGGAATGCCGTTTCAGATTCGGGTCGGTGACCAGGTTGTGAGTTGGGGGGAATCGACTTTTATTCAGAACAGTATCAATTCCATCAATGCCGTTGATGTTGCCAAAATTCGGGTGCCGGGTGCGGAACTTAAAGAAGCTCTGACTCCTGAAGGTATGGTCTGGGCATCGATTAGTCCGACCGATAATCTTTCCATCGAAGGTTTTTATGAGTATGACTGGGAAGAGACCAAGCTTGATCCGCCGGGAACCTATTTCAGTGGCGCTGATTTTATTGGTGAGGGTGGTTATAAGCTGATGCTGGGTTTTGGTGCAGTATCGGATATGGGTGATGCTTCGGTTGCAGACACCTTTATGGGTGTACCCCGAGGTGATACCGATGAGGCTAAAGGTCAGGGCCAGTATGGGGTAGCTTTAAGATATTTTTCTGAAGCTCTGCATAGTACCGAGTTCAGTTTTTACGCCATGAACTACCATAATCATATTTTCAATATGCAGGTACGAGTGGGGGATGCCGCGGCTGTCCAGAAAGCCGGCGCTGCGGGTCAAGCCGCAGCTGGCGCCGTTTATGCGGCTGCCGGAGTTGCGCCCGGTACCGACCCGGCAATAGATGCCAAAGCTGCGACTGTTGGCGGCGCTGTAGCTACCGACTCGTACGCTAAGGATTCCAGATACTTTACTCATTATGAAGAAAATTTGAAATTGTATGGTGTGGCTTTCAACACCGAAATTGCCACAGTTGGCTGGCAGGGTGAAATATCCTATCGTCCCGATGCCCCCCTGCAGGTTGATGATCTTGAAATTTTGCAAACCTTCCTTTCACCTCTCAAGCCGGCCCTGGGGCAACTCAGTCAGTTGGGGCCGATAGCTCCCGGAGGTTTGATCAAAGGTTTTATCGAAAAAGATATTGTCCAGGCGCAGACCACCTTTACCTATCTTTTGCCGCCCCTCTCCTGGTTGGGTTCTAAAGGCGGCCTGCTTTTAGGTGAGGTTGGCTGGGAACATGTCTGTGGTATGCCGAGTAAAAACAAGATGCGTCTTGAAGGTCCGGCGACAGTAACTCCCGGCGGTGCCATTAGTGCGGCCGCTCTGGGGCAACCGAAGACAGGTTCGGACCATTTTGCCGATGGTGATGCCTGGGGTTACCGGATTCTGGCCAAACTTGAATTTTATAATGTTATCGGGCCGATTAGTTTAACGCCGCGTATCGGTTGGTCCCATGATGTCAACGGCATAAGTCCTTTAGGCGGGCCTTTCCTGGAAGACCGCAAAGCGGTTACCTTGGGCTTGACCGCTAACTATCTTTCATCATGGACCGCGGATCTGAGCTATACCAACTATTTTGGCGCCGGATCCTACAACGTTATTAACGACCGGGATTTCATTGGCTTTAACCTGAAATATAGTTTTTAATCGAGTGCGACCGGTTAAGTTTTTGTAAACAATTTATTTATATATTATTAATATTGAAATACAGGAGAATTTAAGATGCGAAAAACCTTAGGTTTAGTAACCGTTTTACTGTTCGCCGTGATGCTCTGTGCTTCCGGGGTTCAGGCTAAAATATCAGCCGAAGAAGCTGCCCGTCTCGGGAAAGATTTGACTCCTGTCGGGGGCGAGATGGCCGGTAATGCCGACGGCACGATTCCGGCATGGACCGGCGGTATAACTC
>JANTFH010000116.1 GCA_024763535.1 Thermodesulfobacteriota bacterium | reverse complement strand
AATTTTTTTGTCGTTCCCGAGAAACGTTTGTCATTCCCTTCAAAGCTTTTGTCATGCCCTTCAAAGCTTTTGTCATTCCCTTCAAAGTTTTTGTCATTCCCGCGCAGGCGGGAATCTATAGCCTTTAATATACCTGGATTCCCGCCTCCGCGGGAATGACACAGAGGTTCGGGAGTGACACAGAGGCTCGGGAATGACGCAGAGACTCGGGAATGACTTAGAAACGCAGGAATAACGTAGAAATCTGAGAATGACTCAACAGTATTCATTTTATTACAATTCAGTCAGTCGCACAAATTTACGGCTATCGAGCTTTCCTACAAATCGCGATCCGGAATCGTAAAATAGAAGACCGTGCCGCCGCCGGGATTGGCTTCGGCCCAGATCCGGCCGCCGTGGCGGCGGATAATTTTCCAGGCAATCGCCAGCCCCATACCGATGCCGCCGCCACTCTCATCATCCCGTTCAAAAAAATGAAACAGCTCGCCCGCTATTTCGGGATCGACCCCTGCACCTCGATCCCGAAAGGAGAAGAGCCAGCCGGTGGTGATCTCCGATTTTGGAATTTCGATCTTTTGCTCGCCGATATTCTGGGCGCTGATGTGCAGATTGGGCGGGTTATCGCCGGCAAATTTGATGGCGTTATCGATAAGAATCTCAAAAAGCATGGCGATCTGGTCTTGATCAGCCAATAGCATCGGCAGCGGGTCATGGCTGATCTTGGCCCCGGACTTAACAATTTTTTCATCAAGTTTGAGCAGGACATCTTCACAGATAAGTTCGCTATCGGTCAAAGCAAAGGGCCGGGCCGTCATATTGATCCGCCAATATGAGAGAACGCCGCTAAGCAAATTCTCCATACGCTCAGCTTTGACAGCCATTGATGCAAGACTTTCCCGATCTTTATCAGACATGGCGGCGCCATATTTCTCCACTATGCGACCGGTATCGGCACAGAGATCCTGCAGCGGAAATTGAATAATCTCTTCGGCCGCCGGCACGAAACGTTCCAGATCCATTGAGGAGCGCTCCATCTCTTCGGTAACAACCTGCATCTCCTCGTTGGTTGCCCGCATCTCCTCATTGGCAGCCTGCATCTCCTCGGCATAGGTCTCAACCTCAGCCATCTTGTGCATGGCCAACTGTTTGGCTCTTTCCGCCTCACTGACGGCATTATGCAGAGCATTGGCCCTGCCGTAACGATGCTCCTCTAAAACATTGAGGATCTCGGCAACCCGCTCCTCCCAGGGTTGGCGGTCGATACGGACAATCTGGCGCGCCCCTTTCAAAGAGTGCGAATGTTTCATGTTGCGGGCGGAGCGGGCCGGCATCTTACTGGCATAGACGCTGGCCGAAGTTTTTCTTAAAACCTTAAGGCTTTTCGGGCCTTTGGCATCACGAGGGGTTTTTATATCACCCATGGCTCTCCTCCCTTACTTTTGTAAAAACTCATCTGGTCAACTTAATTGGTCAACTCAATAATTTTATCGGCGATTTTTGTCAACGGCAGAACATAATCTATAACCTGGGCCTTGATGGCCGATTCCGGCATCTGGAAAAAGGTGGCGCTCTCTTGGTCCTGAGCGATGGTTTGACCGCCGGCTTTTTTGATACTGCGGCAACCGGCGGTGCCATCGCTGCCGGAGCCGGTAAGAACCACGCCAATAACCCGATCCCCGAACTCTGCCGCCGCCGAGGTGAACAGGACATCGGCGGCCGGACGCACATGGCGCACCTTGTCCCCTGAATCGAGACAAAAACGGCCATTTCTGACCTTCAGATGCTTGCCGGGCTCGGCAACAAAGGCCGTTCCCGCCCGAATCAGCAGATTCTCCCGGGCCCGCTGAACCTGGATCCTTGAGTTACGCTCAAGAATCTCCGGCAAAAGTGACGGTTTACCCTCAGACATATGCTGAACAATCACCAGGGCCGCCGACAGGTTGGCGGGAAAATCCCTGATCAGCTTCATCAGGGCATCAACCCCGCCGACCGAGGCGGCAATCACCACGATCTTGCGAAGTTGCTCTGTCGCACAGGGCACAACAGATATTGCCTCTCGCTCTAATGAACTCATCGACCACTCCGGGTAGGCAATGCCTTACGGTAAAGCTTGGCCTCAAAATCAAGACAGGTAAACAAACCCCGGGCTTCACGCATCGGGATCTCCGAATCACCAAGCAAAAGCAGTCCATTTGCTTTAAGACTTTGATGAAACAAGCGAAACACCTGCATCTGCAGGGGGCCCAAAAAATAGATAATAACATTGCGACAGACGAGCAGGTCTATTTCCTTAAACGGGGGATCACTTGCCATATTGTGCTGTTTAAACGTAATCAGTTGTTTGATCTCAGACAGGCAATGGTATCTCCCCTGCTCAAGCCGCATATAGCGGGCCCGCAAAGTCTCGGGCAGCGATTCGGCCTCCTCTTGGGTGTAAATCCCGGCACCGGCATAGGCCAGGACTTTGCTGTCGATATCACTGGCAATTATGCTAGCCTGAGGCAAACTATCTCGCTCTTTAAAAATTTCGGCCAGCAGTATCGCCAGTGAGTAAGGCTCCTGGCCTCGGGAACAACCGGCACACCAGATCCGCAAAGAACTTTTCTCCCGATATTTTTTTTCTACCAGCGCCCCAAGTTTTTTTCTTAAGACCTCAAAAACATAGGGGTTGCGAAAAAAATTGGTCTGGTTAACAGTGAAAACATCGAGCAACTTTTCGTACTCGCCGGGATCGCGGTCCAAAACTTTTGCATATTCGGCATAAGTCGAAACCTGCCTGACCTGGAGGCGTTTATTCAGCCGTCTTGCCAGGGTGGCCCGGTTGTACTTGCGAAAATCGGCCCCGCACTCCAGGTAGAGTTTTTCCAGCAAAGTGCCAAGCTCTTTGGCACCGTCGCTAACCGGCTTCATGCCGGGCGGTAAAATCGGATCCGGCAGTATGTTTTTCTCAGCCGTCAATTTTCTCTGCCCCGGCCGGACCGGCAATATTTACAGCCTCGAGCCGCTCCAGTCGTTCAGCAATCTGGTTGAGAGAAGCTTCAATGCCGGCCGGGACACCACTCTGACGGCTGAATACCGGATTATTCACCCACCAGTCCATACCCATCTCTTTGGCCTTATCGACCGAACAGATGACCAGGCGCAACTGAATCGTGAGCAACTCCACATTGACCAGGCTGATACGGATATCCCCGGCAATAACGACCCCTTTATCGAGAACCCGCTCCAGGATATCGACGAGATTATGACTCTGAACCGCCTGAACCGGGGGAGAGTTTTGAATGGCCATGGTTTACTCCTGGGACTCTGAAAAAGTTAGATTTTATATTGTGCAACATTGCTGTCCTTCAGGCTGATTGCATAAACGAAGTTTTGGGAATTTTTTCCGCTTCTTAAGAAAGATGAACTCGTAACAAGTCAGAAAAAGCCTTTCTTCGTCATTACCGCCTTTCTTCGTCATTCCCACCTTTCTGTGTCATTCCCACCTTTCTGTGTCATTCCC
>JANTFH010000115.1 GCA_024763535.1 Thermodesulfobacteriota bacterium | reverse complement strand
CCGGTTTTCTTTTAAATTGCAAGGCTGGTGACGATAAAAATTTCACTTTCTCTTCCAACATCGTCATTAACTGCGCCGGTCTCGGGGCAACTCAATTAAGCCGCTCGGCGAGTATCCCGACACCAAAAATCCACTACGCCAAAGGCTCCTATTTCAGCTACAGCGGCAAATCACCCTTAAACCGCCTGGTCTATCCGGCGCCGCCAATCGGCGGTCGCGGCCTCGGCATCCACGCCACTCTTGATCTTGGCGGTCGTCTTCGTTTTGGCCCCGACCTTGAATATTGCGATAAGCCCGACTACCAAGTCGATAAAAAGAGCCACGCTAAATTTACGACTGCTATTCGCCGCTATCTGCCCTCGCTTGACGAATCCAAACTCTTCCCCGACATGGCCGGCATCCGCCCCCGCCTCCAGGGCCCGAATGATGCTTTTTGTGATTTCATAATCCGTGAAGAGAGCGCCGCCGGAGCTCCCGGTTTCATCAACCTTCTCGGCATCGAATCCCCCGGTCTAACCGCCGCCCCGGCAATTGCCGAGGAGGTCGCCACCCGGCTCAATCTTTAGAAGAAAAGAGCCGGAGGTCTTTCGAGAAATCATTCGAAAAACCTCCGGCTCTTTTTACTTGACTATGAAACAAAAAAAAATTACTATCGCACGGTATTTAGTACGATTAAAAATCTTAATAATGAGGTTGTCATGAATACTATAACTGCCAATCAACTGAAGACAAAAGGCATATCCGTGATCGAAAGCAACCTGACCAAAGACAATGAATTAGTTATAACCGTCCGGGGTAAGGAAAAATTTGTGGTTATGGATATGCAACACTACAGTTACCTTCGTGAATGTGAACTTGATGCCGCTTTACATGAAAGCAAAGCAGATTTTAAAGCCGGAAACTTTGTTTGCGAGAGTGTTGAAAAACATATCAAACGAGTAACAAAATGAATTACAGGCTCATTTACACTGACAGTTACATAAAAAGAGCAAGCAGATTTTTAAAGAAACATCCTGATTTAGTCTCTCAGTACGAAAAGACTCTTAAAATATTAGAGCTCAATCCCCAACACCCTTCCTTGAGATTACACCAATTAAAGGGCAAACTAAATAATTTACACTCTATTTCAATCAATATCTCCTATCGAATTACTTTGGAATTTTATTTCGACGATAAAAAGATCATTCCGATAAATGTTGGCCATCATGATGATGTATATTAGCTGGTAACTTGCGATAACTTGGCGATAACTTGGGGACATCCACAAATTATTTCTCATTGCTTTTCAAATGTTAGTGGCTCTCCTCAACTTAAAAAAGGTTGGAATTTACGGAAAATATTCGATATCAGGAAGAGGCGGTTATTTTGTGGGTGATCTTTCAGTTGGTCCGGGACTTTCTAGGCCGACGTTCTGACCTGTTTCAGGAGGTTGAGGCAGAATATGGGAAATAGGGTTCTATTTACGATTTTATTTTTGTTGTTGTTTCCGGTGGTTGGCGGGGCGTGGTTGATTGGTGATTTTCAGATACCGGAGAAGAAATTTGTGCCGCCCCCAATACCGGCAGTACATTCGCGGGCAAATACAGGTTCGCACTCTTCAAGTTCATCAACGTCAACCGCGACGGACTCAGGCTTTAGTGATCCGATAACCGGGATGGAGTTTGTCTGGGTGCCTCAAGGCTGTTTTCAGATGGGAAGCCCGTCGGGTGAGAGTGGTCAAAATTCGGATGAGGGGCCTTTGCATCGGGTTTGTGTTGACGGCTTCTGGATGGGGAAATATGAGGTGACCAACGCCGAGTATCGGCGTTTCAAATCGGCTCATGACAGTGGATCGTACAACGGAAACTCCCTGAATGGGGATAAGCAACCAGTAGTTAAAGTTTCCTGGGAGGAGGCCGTGGCTTATGCTGATTGGCTGTGTCGGAAAAGTGATCGTAAATATCGTCTGCCGACCGAGGCCGAGTGGGAGTACGCCTGCCGGGCAGGAACCACGACGGCACGGTCCTGGGGAAAGGGAGAAAGTCAAGCGTGTAAGTATGCGAACGTCAATGATTTAAGGTCGAAAAAAAAGAACAATTTCAGTTGGAGTAATTTCAGTTGTGATGATGGTTTTGCAGTCACAGCGCCCGTCGGCAGTTTTCGCCCCAATGCTTTCGGTTTATATGATATGAGCGGTAATGTCTGGGAGTGGTGTTCGGACTGGTACGATAGTGACTATTACAAGAAGAGTCCTGTACGGAATCCGCAGGGCCCTGCTTCTGGCTCGAACCGCGCTCTTCGCGGCGGCAGCTGGATCAACTCTGCGGTGGGGGTGCGGTCGGCTATCCGTCACGGGACTAGGCCTGGTGAACGCGACGACAGCCTTGGTTTCCGGCTGGTGGCTTCAGAGCGGCGCTAGTCGGGCAAAGCAGAAAAAGAGAGCAAGCAAGAAGAAAGTGTAACGGAACTTACGGTCAGGGCTGTGGTTGGAGCGACCGGATGGGAGCGAAGACAGCGGACCGGACAATAAGTGGAGTGGCAGAGCTTGAGGAAAAATAACTTACCGGAGAAGGTTTTAGGAACCCCGCGATAGCGGGTCGGAAAATTTTTTCCCCAGCAGCAATGCAGCAATGGTGCAGCAATGGTGCAGCAATGGGGTCAGACTCGATTGCTACTTAACCGTAAGTTTCCTATCACTAAAAGTGAGATATTTCTGATACTGTGAGAGGAGTTGGTATGGCACGTCAATCTCGTTTTGTGCTTCCCGGTCATCCACAACATATAATTCAGCGAGGAAATAATCGGAATGTGATTTTTATCGCTAAAGAGGATTATCAATTTTATCTTGAAAAATTAAGAGATGGTTGTGAAAAATATAGTTGTCATATTCACGCTTATGTCTTGATGACTAACCATGTTCATCTTCTACTTACACCACATACTGAAAACGGCATCGGTAAATTGATGCAATACATCGGACGTTTTTATGTCCAATATTTTAATCGCAAATATCAGAGAACCGGGACTTTGTGGGAGGGTCGCTATAAAGCGACTCTGATAGATTCAGAGCAATACCTTTTGACTTGTTATCGCTATATAGAGCTTAACCCTGTGCGTGCAGGGATGGTTTCCCAACCGGGTGATTATTCATGGTCAAGTTTTGCTTGTAATGCAATGGGGAAATTGGATATTGTGATTACACCGCATGATTTGTATCTGCACCTGGGAAAAGATCATGTCACCATGCAAAAAGCGTATGCGGAATTATTTGACAATGAACTTTGCGAAAAGACACTGAGTGAAATTCGTCAGGCAACGAATAAATCGTGGTTATTGGGAAGTGATAAGTTTTGTGAAAGCATAAAGCCTCTGATTAATCGTCAGATGCAACCAAAACTAAGGGGTGGCGACCATATGTCCAAGAAAGATGAAGGGTCATGCCATGGTAATCAGAGCAATCGAGTCTGACCCTATTGCCCTACTATTGCCCTATGCTATTACCCTATGAAAGAAGGCATGAGGGATATTGCCGTATCCCGGATTGTCATTCATAGCGGCCACCTCTCAGGGTTGGGGTTTTTCCTTGATAGATGGCCGCGCCCTAAACCTTAGTT
>JANTFH010000114.1 GCA_024763535.1 Thermodesulfobacteriota bacterium | reverse complement strand
ACTCCTTTCAAGAAAAAGGAGGTGCGTCAAGCGGTCTGCTACGCTATCGACCGCGAAGCAATTTGCAAAAACCTGGTCGGCGGCCAATCCCGGGTTATCAATTCGGCCTGTTATCCCGGTCAGTTTGGTTGTAGTCAGGATGTTAAAACCTATGAATATAATCCGGGTAAAGCCAAAAAACTGTTAGCCGAAGCCGGTTATCCCAACGGTTTTGAAACCGATTTTTACGGCTACCGGGATCGCCCTTACGCCGAAGCGATGGTCGGTTATCTTAAGGCCGTAGGCATCAAGGCCAATCTTAAATATCTTAAATATTCGGCTTTGCGGGAAAAAACCTCCGCCAACAAAACCCCTTTCCTTTTTCTCACCTGGGGCTCTTACGGGATCAACGATATCTCCAATATCACCGGCAACTTCTTTCGCTTCAGCAAGCGGGATCAGACCCATGACAGTGAGGTCAGGGATTGGCTCGAACTCGGTGACACCTCAATCGATAGCAAGGTCAGACTGGATGCCTATCACAAGGCTTTAAGCAAAATTGCTGATGAAGCTTACTGGCTGCCACTCTTTACCTGGGTCGCCAACTATGCTTTCAGTGATGAGCTTAATTTTACAGCGCAACCCGATGCCGTACCACGTTTTTTCCTTTCTACCTGGAAATAGGGAGCCATGCTTCAATATTCGCTGAAACGGATTTTTTTAGCCCTGCTCGTGGCCATAACTGTCTCTTTCTTAAGCTTTATGCTGGTCCGGGTTTCAGGCGATCCCGCCTTTGCCCTGGCCGGCGAGAATGCTTCCGAAGAGGAGATCTCCTATGTCCGGGCGCAGTACGGTCTCGATCGTCCAGTCATTGTCCAATATTTTGATTGGGCCGGTCGAGCCCTTAGGGGAGATTTAGGTCAATCACCCTACTTTAAAGAGCAGGTCATAGTTATCATCGGTCATCGCTTACGGGTGACCATGATTCTCGGACTTAGTGCTTTAACTTTTGCCCTGTTTCTTTCGATCCCCCTGGGGGTGGTCGCAGCAATTAAACCTAACACCTGGATAGATCGGCTGGCCTTGGGCCTTTCGGTCTTTGGCCAGGCGATGCCTTCATTCTGGTTCGGGCTTATCCTGATTCTGGTTTTCAGTGTCAAATTACGCTGGTTTCCGGTCTCCGGCAGTACCTCATGGAAGCACTTGGTGCTGCCAACCATTGCCTTAGGTTATTACGGCACTCCAGCCTTTATGCGCCTGACCCGTTCCGGGATGATGGATGTCCTCTCTTCAGACTATATTCGCACAGCCAAGGCTAAGGGTTTGCGGGCCGGCAGTGTGATCTTTAAACACGCTTTGAGGAATGCCATTATCCCTGTAGTTTCGGTTGTTGCCGTACAGCTCGGTTTCATGTTAGGCGGTTCGGTGGTGATCGAGTCGGTTTTTGCGATCAACGGTTTCGGTCTTTTAGCTTATGAATCAATTGCCCGGGCTGATCTTCCCATGATCCAGGCAATCGTCTTGATTCTGTCATTGATTTATGTGGTTCTGACCTTATTAGCTGATATTCTCAATGCCCTGCTAGACCCAAGGATTAGAGTGTCATGAACGATCTTACTAATTTACAAAGCGAGCCTTTTCCGGCAATTATTTTCCCGACCCCCGGTCAGACTATGCGGCGGCGCACTTTGGCCCATTGGGGATTTTTGCTAGGGGCTGGAGTCTTGCTCATATTGCTTGCGGCCGCTTTGCTGGCTCCTCTACTGGCCCCTTATGATCCATATCAACAAGATCTGGTGCATCGCTTGGTAAATCCGGTTTGGTATGCAGATGGCACTTGGAGTCATCCTTTGGGCACTGACGGTCTTGGTCGTGACTATCTAAGCCGTCTGCTCTATGGGGGGCGAATTTCGCTTTTGATCGGGGTCACGGCGATGTCGATTTCAGCCCTTATCGGATCATCTTTAGGGATTGCAGCTGGTTATTTCGGCGGTCGGGTCGATACCGTGGTCAGTTTTATGATTACGACGCGTCTGGCGCTGCCGGTGATTTTAGTGGCTTTGGCGATTGTCGCTCTGGTTGGTGGCTCTTTGCCGATGGTGATTATGGTTTTGGGTCTTTTGATCTGGGATCGTTTTGCCGTGGTAATGCGCTCTTCAACCCAGCAACTGCGCTCGGCCGATTTTATCAGCGCGGCCCAGGCTACCGGTTGTTCAACCTTGCGTATTATTCTCCGTGAATTGCTGCCCAATATCATGAATAATCTGATTGTTATTGCCACCCTGGCGATGTCGCGGGCGATTCTTCTTGAAGCCGCGCTCTCCTATCTCGGTATGGGGGTGCAGCCCCCGCTGCCCTCCTGGGGTTTGATGATCGCCGAAGGCAAGGAGTTTATGTTTTTTACCCCGTGGCTGATTGTTATCCCCGGCACGGTTCTCTTTCTGATGGTGCTTTCCATTAATTTGATGGGTGACGGCATCCGCGACATTACGGCGCCGGAGGAGAGATCGTGAGTAAATTGCTTGAAGTAAATGATCTGAGTATCGATTTGCCGGTTCCGGCCGGAACTTTGCGGGCTGTACGTGATATCAGTTTTGCCGTTGATAAAGGTGAAACCCTGGCCCTGGTCGGCGAATCAGGTTGCGGTAAATCCTTGACCGCGCTCTCATTAATGAACCTTCTACCCCAGGCCGCAAAACGCCGAGCCCGGACTTTTCGCTTTGATGATCTCGATCTAATAAAGATCGGGGAGAGAAAGATGACCGATATCCGGGGCCGGCGCATGGCCATGATCTTTCAGGAGCCGATGACTTCGCTCAATCCCTGTTACACCATCGGCGACCAACTTGAAGAAGCATTGTTACGGCACCAAAAAGTTTCTCGGAAACAAGCCCGGGAGCGGGCCGTATTTTTACTGGACAAGGTCGGAATTACAGCGGCCGGTAGTCGTTTGAAACAATACCCTCATCAACTCTCCGGAGGCTTGCGCCAGCGGATCATGATCTCGATGGCTCTGATGTGCGGTCCCTCCTTAATTATTGCCGATGAGCCGACAACTGCGCTTGATGTCACCATCCAGGCCCAGATCCTGGCTCTTTTAGTATCTTTGCAGGGTGAATTTGAGATGGCCGTGATTATGATTACCCATGATCTGGGGGTAGTCTCCCGGGTAGCGGATAAGGTTGCGGTCATGTATTGCGGCGAAATTATTGAAACCGGTTCGACTAAAGAGTTATTCGCCCAACCTTTACATCCCTATACTAAAGGCCTGCTCGACTGCATTCCGGTTCCCGGCCGGACGCACCGGGGCTCACATCTCGGTTCAATTCCCGGCACCGTGCCGACGCCATTTGGGAAGTTGAGCGGCTGTGTCTTTCGTAATCGTTGTTCAAAGGTTACCTCAGCCTGTAGCGAAGGGCTTATAGAGACTCGCAATCTAAGTGAAAGTCGCAGTTGCCGCTGTCTTTTGATACATGAATAATTGTGACTATTCAGTGTCCGGGTGTTCAGGCGACTTTTCTCCACTTTTTAAGCTCAATTTCTGTTTTTCCAGCGCTCATTCGCCCAAATTGCTGAACTCGCGCTAAGGCGCTCAAACAACAGCAATTTTAATGGGCTTCATTCGCTGGGAAAAACAACGAAATTTCGCGAGACGTTA
>JANTFH010000113.1 GCA_024763535.1 Thermodesulfobacteriota bacterium | reverse complement strand
TTTCATCTCCGGAATTTTCCGCGCCGGTTATCCCTGAGCCTGCGCCTGTCGCTCAGGCCGCCGCAGATTCGCCGCCGGCGGTTGAAAAGAGCCGGATTTCAGTTTCTCAGGCAGCTGCAAAAAATGGTGCCGGAGCAGCCCCGCCGGCAGGTGTGAAAAAGAAGAGTGTGGCGGAAGCGGTTAATTTAGAGGCATGGACAAATTTTGTCGCCCGTTTAAGTGGCCGGGATGCCCGTTTGGGCTCAATGCTGCAGCGTTCCCGGCCGGAGTTGACGGCGGCCGGAGTTTTGCGTCTGGCGGTGGCGCCGCATGCTTTGACGGTTCTCGATAATGAGTCGGCAAAAGCCGATATTCTATCTCTCTGGGGCCGGTTTCCGGGAAGCGGGAAGGCTGCATCCGTAGAGTTAATATCGCTTACGGCCGCTGCCGGAACTATGTCGGCAAACGGTGCGAAGCCGGCCGCCGCGCCCGGTGTCCGGCAGCCGCGGCCTTCGCTGCCGAGTAAAGAGGAAATTTTTAACGACCCCTCGGTTCGTTTTATCAGTGAACGTTTCGGCGGCCGGGTGGTTGATATTACGGCAAATTAAATATTTAATTTAAGGTATGAAAGAAGGTTACTACTCAACCTGATAGTAACTCCGGGGCCGTTGGCGGTTTTTCTCCGCTAGGCGTTAAGATTTCTGTTTTTCCTTACACTCGCTTCGCCCGCATTGCAAAACTCGCTTACGCTCAGACAGTTGCAATGCTTATGGGCTCTCTCTCGTTGGGAAAAACAACGAAATCATTTCCGCAACCGCTCAAGAAAAACCACCCCCGTCCCCTTCGGAAAAACGGGAGTAAATTCTGGGGACATAACCTGATTTTCCGCGGGGAATCGGGATTGTGTACCCTGGATTTAAGATTAAGTTACGAAAAAAGTTTTTAAGGAGATGATTATGGCTAAAGGTATGGGAAATTTGATGAAGCAGGCCCAGCAGATGCAGGCCAAAATGGCAAAAATGCAGGAAGAGGTCGGCAAACGGACGGTTGAAGCCGCTGCCGGCGGCGGCATGGTAAAAGTGGTTGTCAACGGTCGCCAGGAGGTGTTATCGATCGATATTGAGCCGGATGTGGTTGATCCTGATGATATCGAAATGCTGCAGGATCTGGTTCTGGCAGCGGTAAATCAGGCGTTGCGCGAGTCGCAGGCGATGATGACCGATGAGATGAGTAAGTTGACCGGTGGGTTGAAAATCCCCGGTATGTAAGGAGGTATCCTGAAAAGTTAACAAATTACAGTGATGTTTGTAACCCGGGCTATCAGGTAATTTTCTTCCACTTCTTACGACAAATTTTTATTTTTCCAGCGTTCATTACGCCAAAATTGCAAAACTCGCTGCGCTCAGACAGTTGCAATTTTTATGGCTTCATTCTCTGGTAAAAATGACAAAATTTGTCGAGACGTTACAGAAAACAACCCGATACCCCTTAACTTTTGTGAAGGTAGGTATCTTTGTAACTGTTCAGCTAACCCGCATAAACCGGGTACACAATCCTGATTTCCTTCGGAGAATCAGGTTATGTCCCCAGTTTATGCTAAATTTACCATATTTGTACAGTTATAAAAACTACGCTGGACAGTTACGTATCTTTTTGGACAGTATTGAATAAATTGAGTTGAAGATGGATTCTACAGAGATTTTTGCTTTAAGTGACAGCTATATTGCGCCGACCTATAATCGTTTTCCTCTGGCGCTGGTTCGGGGGGAAGGGGTTAAGGTCTGGGACGCGGACGGGAATCAGTATCTTGACTTTCTGGCCGGGATTGCGGTTTGTAATCTCGGGCACTGTCATCCGCGGGTGAGTGCGGCGATCAGTGAGCAGGCAAGTCGCTTGATGCATGTTTCGAACCTTTATCACATCGAGCCGCAGGCTAAGCTTGCGGAAATTCTTTGTTATAACTCCTTTGCCGAGAAGGTTTTTTTCTGTAACTCCGGAGCCGAGGCGAATGAAGCGGCGATCAAGCTGGCCCGTCGTTACGGTGACGCGGTTTTAGGTGAGGGGCGGACGCGGATTATGACGATGCGGGACTCCTTTCACGGGCGGACGATGGCGACGCTTACGGCTACCGGACAGCAGAAAGTAAAGACCGGTTATCAGCCGCTGCTGGAGGGTTTCGATTATGTGCCTTTCAATGATATTGACGCGGTCAGGGACGCGATTTCGGATGAAACCTGCGCCGTGCTGGTGGAGCCGGTTCAGGGTGAAGGCGGCGTGATTCTGCCGGCCCCGGATTATCTGGATCGTTTGCGTAAGCTCTGTGACGAACATAAAATTCTCCTGATTCTGGATGAAGTGCAGACCGGAATCGGGCGGACGGGAAAATTCTTTGCCTATCAGCACAGTAATGTGGCTCCCGATATTCTGACCTCCGCCAAAGCATTGGGTAACGGTTTTCCGATTGGGGCGATGCTGGCCAGTGACCGGGTTATAACTCATTTTGGTTTCGGCAGCCACGCTTCAACCTTCGGCGGAAATCCTCTGGCGGCCGCCGCCGCCAGGGCGACACTTGAGACCCTGCTGGAGGAGAAGATCATCGAGCAGGTAGATGAGAAAGGGGCCCTGATTATTGCCGGGCTCAATAAACTTAAAACTGAATTTCCAGAGTTGATCGGCACCGTGCGCGGTTTGGGTCTGATGATCGGGATGGATCTTGAGATTCCGGTGGGTGAAGTTGTTAAAGCCTGTCTTGAGCACCGTCTGCTGCTGGGCTCCGCGGGCAGCAATACCCTGCGCCTGACGCCGCCTCTGGTGATTGAAAAAACTGAGATTGAAACCATGTTGAAGATTTTATCTGAGGTGTTTAGTGATGCCCGAAAACCGTAAGCAAAAAGATTTTCTGGCGCTCAGCCTGTGGTCCCGAAGTGAACTTGAAGGCCTGCTCGATTTAGCCGCGGAACTTAAGCGTGACCCGGCAAAGTTCTCCCGGAGTCTGGCGGGCAAAAGCCTGGCGATGATCTTTAAGAAATCATCCACCCGTACCCGGGTCTCATTTGAGGTCGGGATGTTCCAGCTCGGCGGCCAGGCCATCTTTATGAGTTCAACCCATACCCAGGTGGGCCGCGGTGAACCTCTGGAGGATACGGCCCGGGTGCTGTCGCGTTATGTCGACGGGATTATGATTCGGACCTATGCTCATGAAGAGGTCGAAACCCTGGCGCAGTACGCAACCGTACCGGTAATTAACGGGTTAACCGATTTTCTTCATCCCTGCCAGGTCTTGACCGATCTTTTTACGATCAGAGAGCATTCCGGGTCGGATTTGTCCGGGCTTAAAGTTGCCTATATCGGTGACGGCAACAATATGGCCAACTCCTGGATCAATGCCGCGATACAGTTCGGTTTTGAGCTTAGAATTGCCGCCCCCGCAGGCTATGAGCCGGATGCCGGTTTATTGCAAAAGGCGGCCGCCGGCTCCGGCCGGGTGCAGGTCGTCGATAATCCGGGTGCAGCGGCGAAAGACGCGGATGTGTTGAATACCGATGTCTGGGCGAGTATGGGGCAGGAGGAAGAGGCTGAGGCCCGACGCCGGGTTTTTGCCGGTTTTCAGATTAATGAAGAGCTCTTAAAGGTTGCCGCTCCGAAGGCTATGGTGCTGCACTGTCTGCCGGCCCATCGCGGTGAAGAGATTACGGCGGAGACTTTCG
>JANTFH010000112.1 GCA_024763535.1 Thermodesulfobacteriota bacterium | reverse complement strand
CAAAAAATGACACCATCCACCGGAGATGCCATGCAGGCCAAGATGATGCTCTTTATGCCCATCATATTTACCTTCATGTTTCTAAACTTCCCTGCGGGTCTGGTACTCTACTGGCTGGTCAACAACCTGCTGTCTATCGGACAGCAATATATGGTAATGCGCCAGGTGGCGACATCATAAACGGGGCGATAAGGAATAGAGAAAAATGTCTACAGAATTAGTGTTTGCCGGTAAGGATGTTCAGGAAGCGGTCGAAAAAGCCTGTTTTGCACATAACCTCAGTGAAGCTGAGCTTGAATACGAAGTGGTGCGGCGGGAGAGCAAGAAACTTTTCGGACTTCTCGGCGGCAAAAACGCTTTGATTAAGGTTTGTAAAACTGAGATCGGCGGCAAAGAATTGGTTCAGGATCTGATAAAATCAACCTTCGGGGAAGAAATCGAGAGTTCGTCGGACAACCGGAATAAATCTTCCCGGGGCAAAAAGCAAAGTTCAAGATCGGAGAAGTCTGCTCCAACAAGCGCTAATGGGGAACGTCTGATGCCGGAATTTGACACCTCCCTGATCTGTGCTTCATTAAGCCGTATTCTGGAACTGATCAAGGTTGAAAACAGCCGGGTCGATTTTTCCCTTAAGGAGAGCGAACTGCATCTCGATATAAAGGCGGATGATCTGGAGCTTTTGACCAATAAAAGAGGCGCCGTACTTGATGCCCTGCAGTTTCTGCTGAACAAGATGCACGGTCGCAAAGGCGGGCGGATTTTCATCGATTGCGACGGTTTCAGACGGCGTCACGAAGAGGATATCTCCGGTTTGGCACTGCGGCTTGGCGCCAAGGCTAAACGCCTGCGCAAACCGGTTACCATTAACTCCTTGAACGCGCATGACCGGCGTCTGGTACATATGGCCTTGCAGGATGATCAGGAGTTGCGATCACGCAGTAAAGGCGATGGTGATTTCAAAAAAGTTGTGATCTATCCCAACAATGCCCAGAGGCGGCGCTCCCGGCCGAAATCGGCTGAAGCTGAAGCGGTATAAAAAATGAGTAAAAAGCCGCTCTAAATCGGTTTAAGCCCAGAGGCTGTTTAAGGATTATGAATAGCATTCAGAGCCACGCAGGTACGAATTAAAGGGTTAATTTTTTCGTACTCTGGGTGGCTTTGTTGGTTGCGGGCAATTTTGTCGTAAGTGGATGAAAACCGGGGTATAACCTGATTTCCGCGGGAAATCGGGATGGTGTCCTCAGTTTTCCAGCAGATAGAGTTAAAATGAGTGAGATCGGAAAACAGACCATTGCCGCCATTTCGACTCCATCGGGAGCGGGCGGAATTGCCATCATTCGCTTAAGCGGGGCCGCCGCCCACACGATTGCCGGTCGGATATTTACACCCTGGCCCGCGGATCCCGATTTTTTTCACCTCTATCTCGGCTATGTCACCGATCCTCACAGCCGCCGGCAGCTGGATCAGGTTCTTTTAACCCTGATGCCGGCCGGGCGCTCCTATAGCGGCGAGAAGATGGCCGAAATTCACTGTCACGGCGGCCTCTATAACAGCAAAAAAATCCTCTCTCTGCTTTTCCGTCTCGGGGCCGTCGCCGCGGCTCCGGGCGAATTCACCAAAAGAGCTTATCTAAACGGCCGCCTCGATTTAACCCAGGCGGAGGCGGTGGTTGCCGTGATCGGGGCTGAAAGTGAAGCCGGTCTGGCGGCGGCGACGGCTCAGCTGGCCGGTGGGCTTTCTGATTTTATCAATAAGATGCTGGCTCAGATTACACAGATTCTGGCCGCGGTCGAGGTTGAGATCGATCTGCTGGCGGAAGAGGGGCTTAACTACAGCTATTCCAGGTTGAATGAGCCGCTGTTAAAACTAGAGCGGGAGTGTCGAAGCCTGCTCGACTCCTATCAGCGCGGCCGCTTTATCTGCAATGGTATCAAAGTGGTTCTGGCCGGCCGGCCGAATGTCGGGAAATCGAGTTTGATGAATGCCCTTCTGGCCGAAGACCGGGCTTTAGTCAGTTCCATCTCCGGAACCACCCGGGATGTTGTCAGTGCTACCCTTGAGATCAGTGGAGTTCGGGTTGAGCTTTCGGATACCGCCGGACTGGATGATAATCCGGAGGCCGCTAATCCCCAGGCGGAACTTGAGGCTCTGGGGATGGCGCGAACCAAGAGATGGCTCGAGCAGGCGGCCCTGATCCTGCTGGTTCTGGATCAAAGTCGGCCGCTCACCGATTTTGAGGTTGAACTCTACCGGGAAATCAGGGATAAGCCGCATCTTCTGCTGCTTAATAAACAGGATAAAGAACCCGCTTTTTCCGAAGCCGAATTGCGGCGCCGTTTTGCTTATACGGGGGAGCTTACAGGCTGTATCGGATTTAGGGACCAACCCCGGGTTGAAGCCGTGGTGGCCGGAATCAGTAACTTTATCAAATCCCGGACTTCGGCAGACGCTGACTGTGCGGTTATGATCACCCGGCAGCGCCATTATGATCTTCTCACAACGGCGGCTGACGGCCTGAGCCGGGCGCTGGCGCTGCTTGAGGCGGGAGATCCGCCGCTGGACATGCTGGCTGAGGAGCTGCATCAAATTCGTTTCTCACTGCTTGAGATTACCGGGGCCGAAGCTCACGATGCGGAAACTCTTTTAGATACGGTTTTCTCCCAGTTTTGTGTCGGTAAATAGTTTCGTGTATCTGAATCAACTTGTAAGCGGCGCCCAGCGCCTCGGTTTTGAACTCTCCGGCGAACAGGTTGAGCAGTTTAAGATCTATCTTAAGGAGTTGCAGCGCTGGAATAAAACCTACAGTTTAACGACGATCAGTGAGCCTCTGGAGATTGTTCACAAACACTTTCTCGACTCCTTGAACTACGCCGCCGGGCTCAAAGAAGATGGTCATATTCTGGATTTCGGCACGGGCCCCGGATTTCCCGGCCTGCCGCTCGCAATAGTCCGCCCTGAAAGCCGTTTTGTTCTGGTTGACGGCCGTCGTAAAAAGACTCTGTTTCTCGATTTTATGCGGCGCCGGCTGGGTTTGAAAAATGTGGAAATCATCCATTTGCATTTAAGTCGGGGAAATGCTAGAGAAGTCTTTAAACCGCATTTTTCTGCAGTTGTGACCCGCGCCGTAACCCTTCTGCGCGAGGTTGTTCCGGTAGCGGAAGCGCTCTTGCAGGATCGGGGGGTACTGCTCTTCAGTGATGCCCATCCGGATCGCCGGGCGCTTGAGTCGGAACTTGAGAAATGGCCGGCATTAACCCTGGAAAAAATAGAGAAAACCGGATTGCCCGGACGGGCCCCGGATATCTATCTTGGTATGATAAGAAAAATTCAACATGAAACCAGCTAAAATCGTTACCATTGCCAACCAGAAAGGCGGTGTCGGCAAGACCACGACCGCAGTCAATCTGGCGGCATCACTGGCGATTGCCGAGCAGAAAACCCTGCTGATCGATCTCGATCCCCAGGCAAATGCCACCAGCGGAGTCGGTTGTGAGGCGGCCGCCGGCAACGATGTCTATCACTGGCTTTTGGGCGAGTGTGAGGCTGAGACGGCGATTAACCCGACCAATCTGGATTATCTCTCCCTGCTGCCCGCGACCCAGGATCTGATCGGGGCCGAGATCGAACTTCTATCTTGTGCCAAACGGGAATTTTACTTAAAACAGCAGCTTGACCGGCTGCTTTCCGAATTCGACTATATTATTGTCGACTGCTCTCCCTCCCTCGGCCTTTTAACCATCAACGCGTTAACTGCGGCGACCTCCATTCTGATTCCTCTGCAGAGTGAATATTATGCTCTCGAAGGGATGGGTCAGCTTCTGACTACGGTGGAGCGGGTAAAAAACGGTCTTAACCCGCAGCTTTTTTTAGAAGGCATTCTCCTGACCATGGTCGACAGCCGCACAACTTTAGCCCGGCAG
>JANTFH010000111.1 GCA_024763535.1 Thermodesulfobacteriota bacterium | reverse complement strand
GACCCTCTTCACCCAGACTCGGAATACTGACATAGACCCGATTAAAATTATAGGCACAGGCACCAAGGGCCTCTTTGGCCTGGGCTCGGCAATTCTGGGCCTCTTTATTAGCTGCCGCATAGCAGGCATCTTTGTCGGAACCATCAGCCATGGCATCACAAGTAGCCCGAGCCGAATTTAAAGTTTTTGTACAAGTGGCCAGATTTTTTTCTAACTCCTCCTCGCAGTTTTTATCAATGGTGTTAACTCCGGCCAGGTCAACCCGCGGGAAGGTCCGCAGATGGGCCGGTTCACCGGTAACATAGACGCTGAAAGTATTGGATAATCCACTGACATAATACCAGACATTCTTGGCGATCAGAAAACCACTGCCGGGAAAGAGACGAGCCCGGCCGATACCGCCGAAATAGTTGCTCTTCTCCTTGTTTAACTGGATGGGATCGTCTAGAAATCCGGTGAACCAAGGTTGTATTTTGGCCAGGTCCTCATCTTTCAGTTCGGAGACGACACTGTTGTCACCTTTCACTTTAACGACGTCGACCCGATAACTCAGGCGGCCTGGCGGCGGCAGGGGGTCAACGAATTTCAGTATATACGTATTGCTTGTGTCAGGTATGGATGGAGCCCCGACATTGTCCCCTCCGGCCTTTCCAATATTAAGCAGAACCCAATCAGCTGATTCATCATCAGTGGCATCATTATAGATTTTTTTGGTCTCATCCGAACCCTGGCGCCAGAGACGATAAAAATATTTAACCCGGGGATCGTTATCAACCTCCTGGTTGGAGGAGCGGTAAAAGATGATTTCGACCGACGGCAGATTGATACTTTTGCTGCCTATGGTCAGGGTGTTGACCGCTTCTCCAGATTCTAAGATTTTGATGAAGGGCGGATCCGGGGCTTGGGATTTAACAAAAATATCGGGCCGCATAAGCGAGCTGTAGTCACCGACACCGAGAAAGGGGCTCGGACTGTGTTGTATTTCGAAACGCCCGAACTGAAGATCCGAAAAATCAGCCAGCGCCTGTTTGATCTGAAGATTATGCCGGGCTTTTTCCATTGCCATTTCGGTGGCATAATGAAAGGCATTATCACCCCGGATATTCAAGGCTTCATCAATATCCGCGGCCGGAACCCCGTTATCGATCATTAACTTTTTAAGGTCAACTACTCCCTGGGCCGTGGTCGTCTCATTCATCCCGAGATAGTATTTTCGATAGATCTCTTCGGCTGAGGGGAAAGGCGGCTGCTCTGCGGTAACCACCTCACTGATCGGTTTCTCATCAGCAGTAATACCGAGATCGGTCATCAGGTCGGTCCAGGTTTTAGTGTAGGTGGGGTCATCAGATGCGTAAGCTGGAGTGACCAGGAAATCTATAACCTTAAGACCTATATTTCGCAAAGCCAGCAAATTTGTTGGTGGCCAGAGTGAACCGTGATGTTGGTTTTTGTAGCTTGCAATCATAAAACTGTTGATCAACAGGTAGGCCTGAAAGGAGTTGAGCTGAGTCGTGGAGGCCAGGGTCGGCGGGTCGGGATTTAAGGTTCGACCATGATTAAAAAGGACAATCGGCAGAACGCTCATGGGATCGAGCGGGTTGGCCCAGGCATGATTGACTCGACTCTGCAGGCCATTTAAGAGCTGCAGAAAAGTTGGACGCTGAGGGGACCAGTTAAAGGCGAAGCTTACATCGTAAAGAACTTCAATTAAAGAGATTCCGCCGCCCCGGGTCAGGCGTTCAGCATAAATTTGAACCCCGTAATCACGCATGCTGGTCAATCCCTCTCCTTCAACATAAGGGTTAAGTTGGTTGCCGAAGGCATCAAGAACCCCGGCCTCGTTGCCGCCGACCAGGATCATAGTATCAATAATAACCTGACGGGCCTCATCAATACTGATTTTACCGGTAACATTACCAACGCCACGAGAAAGGACGCTATGGAGACTGGCACCAGGCGGTTTGGTGGGATCGAAAACCAGAGATCGGGCTTCGATTTCACCGAGATCAGCTGTCACTCCGTTAGCGGTAGCGATGGGGATGGTGATAAGTTCGTGGTTTGACGCATTGATAAGCAACTGGTAGTGGCCAGTGGGAACATCTGGGAAGTTGAAAGTTCCGGCAAAATTGGTTGTAACGGTCAAACCGGTTCCCTGAAGGGTGACCAGAGCGGCACTTATCGGTTGACCGCTCTCAGGGTCAATAACTTTACCGGTCAGGCCGGAATGACCCTGATTAACCGTAAAAGCCAGCATTGAGACCGCGGTTTCACTGCCGCTGGTTACAGTAATGCCGCGGTTGCCGACCTCGGCCTTAGCGGCAACCGTAATATTGGCAGAAAGTTCACTGGCACTATTGACGGCAACCGTATTAACCGTAATCCCGGCACCAAAATCAACCTGACTGAGACCGGAAACAAAATGGGTAACAAAATCTCCAGAACTCTGGCCGCGAATCACGATATCCCGAGTTTCCCCTTGCCTGACAGACGTCGGTAAAAGTGCTGTGATCAAAGAGGTTGCGATACTTTGGGGCTCTGGGTTGGTATCCATGTTAACCGCACCGGTAACCTTGACCGTATCCCTCAAAGAAGGGCTTTCTGGTTCATTTACCAAAAGCCGCAAATTTTCAGGTTGAGGATTGGGAACTACGTTATTAACAGTGATGACACTTGCGGCCGAAGCGGAAAGCTCTCCATCATCAGCAGTGAAAGTAACGGTATAGTTGTCGGCCTGGCTGAAATCAGGAGCAAATGTGAGGGTTCCGGTGGAAGCAACAAAAATGGCATTTTGGGGCAAAGGGGTGGCTGATAACTGCAAGATATTATGATCCGGATCACTGGCCGTCACTGAAAATGCCAGTAGCTTACCTTCGTCAACACTGATGGTAGCCGGAGCCAAAATCTTAGGGGGTCGATTTATTTTGTTAATGGTTATCAATGTGGTTTTGCTGTCGGTATAACCTGAGGGGTCACGGGCTGTAAAATTCATTACATAGATCCCCTGCTGACCCGGTTCTGAATTAAACTTGAAAACGCCGTTGGCCTGGAGCCCCGGAGAAACGGCAAATTCGGCGTTGGCAAGTCCCGGGGTGGCGGCAATAGTCACTATTTCACCATCGGGGTCGCTGGCGCTGACATTAATAATTGCCTGACCGCCGGCATCAATCGTAACATTTTCCCGATCAACCATAAGTCTCGGAGGATGCAGGGGAAAAGAACCGGGTGGCTCGATCGTAATTATAACCGAAGCCGGAGCGCTAACGGCTCCATCATTATCAGTTACGACCAGAGTTAAATTGTAGGTGCCGACTGAGAGAGTAACCTGAGGATTCATTACATCAGCCGGATCAGGATTTCCGTTCCAGGTATAGGTGGTAATCTCACCATCCACATCATGTGAAGCGGAACCATTGAGAGTTACGGTAATTGAGGTTTGTCCAGGTTCAAGAACATAGTTTCGATTCTGACCGGCATTGGCTTCAGGAGGCATATTTTCTCCACTTATGCCTCCGGTTATTTCACTCAGGTTGAAATCAAACCGTCTTCTTTGCGGATTAAGAAAACGCCATTGTCTGGCAGCTGTCTTTTTACCCGGCAGCACGGTTTCGGTCTCAGTATAGTTGAAATAGGGTTTCCCCTCACCGGTAAACCCGTCCGGGTTTGCCAAGGTAACCCCGGGATTACTGATTGAGTCGATAACCACTCGAAAAGGAGCCCGCAAATCCTCTTGAGATATATTAATCAGGGCAATATCGACATAATTAACCTGGGCTAAACGGTCATAGCGCAGGCGTCCTTTATCGAGTTCCATCAATTCTGAGAGATTAGCCGCTGTTACTTGCGTGACCCATATGGGGTAAAAGAGACCGCTCAATAATATAAAAATCGAGAATATAATCAATTTTCGAATCATTTTTTAACTCCCAGTAATTACCTATATTTACTTTACTGGCCAACTCTCCTGAATAAAAAAAAGGCCGGGCACCTTAAAAATATAAGGCAACCCGGCCATCTTGCATTTGAGAAACGCAGAGATTTTCAAGACCCGCGGCTTTCCGACCC
>JANTFH010000110.1 GCA_024763535.1 Thermodesulfobacteriota bacterium | reverse complement strand
TATTTTCTTGTTTTTTAACAAGAAAATGTTCTGATAAGAGCACTTATTTGCGGGCCAATAAATCTCTTTTGGGTTGCGGGGCCTATCCCCGCATTAGATATTTAAGTTGACAAGTTTCGGGGCAGCGGGTATAGAGGCTCTCCCCTCGTGGAATTTACTTAGTTGAGAAAGGGTTGAAAAAGGGATTGTATGGCGATTTTTACCAAGGAACTGTTGCATCTAAACCGCAAAATGCAGATTGTTTTGCTGGTTGTATTGATTACGGTTGTGGCGTCTGTCTTTTTCCTGTGGCGTTATATGGAGCTTAAAAGTCTGGGGCAGAATGGGGCCTATAAAGCGCCGATGCATATCTACACCAAAGCCGAAAAGTTGATGGTGCGGGGTAAATTCGACCGGGCTCTTAAAAGTTACGAAGAAGCGGAGCGCATGCTGCGTCAGATCCCCGGTATCGATTTGAGCCAGGATTTCTATTACGCGATTGTCAGCAATGCGATTGGCACCGTACACCTGCGGATCGGTATCTACGGAGGCGGTAACAATGAGAATAAGATCAAAAGCCGGGCCGATCTGGCTAAAGATAAAGAATCTATAAATCTGGCCCAGAGTTATTTTGATACAAGTATCAACGCTTATCAGAAGTGGCTTAAATTGCACCGTCCCGGCCCGGAAAAGATTGCCGCCTTAAAGAAAAGCCGTGAAGGGATCGCCGAAGATAAGATTGAGCTGGAGCCCTTTGAGCGCTATGAGCGCGCCCTTTCGGTGACTTTGACCAACCGGGGTATAGCTTTGCGGTATCTCAATGATTTCGCCGGGGCGGAAACCTGTTACCATGAGGCTTTAAGCCTCTGGCCTGATAATAAAACGGCAATCGGTAATCTGGAATCCATGCATAAGGTGATGAAGGAAGAGTCTGAAGCCAAACAGAAAAAGCTTGACACGGAGCCGGGTAGCTGATATAAGCGCTGGCTCTTTTTGAGTAATTAGTATTTCTTAGGTTTTGTTTTTAACGGAGATTGAGTAATGCCGACGATCAACCAGTTGGTTCGCAAGGGTAGAGAACAGATTAAGAAGAAAACTACGGCTCCGGCGCTGAAAAACAGCCCGCAGAAACGTGGTGTTTGCGTCAGAGTATATACGACCACGCCGAAAAAACCTAACTCAGCTTTGCGTAAGGTTGCCAGGGTGCGTTTGACTAACGGATTTGAAGTTACTTCATATATCCCCGGGGTTGGCCACAACCTTCAGGAGCACTCCGTGGTTCTGATTCGGGGCGGCAGGGTCAAGGATTTACCCGGTGTCCGTTATCATGTCATCCGCGGAACCCTTGACAGTGTCGGGGTACAGGATCGGCGCAAGGGTCGTTCGAAATACGGGGTTAAACGTCCGAAATAAATATTATCGCAGCTGATGCCGGTTTTCCGGTATCGTTGAGTTGTAAGTAGAAATGTGATTTTCGAGGGTTGCAATGGCCAGAAAAAGAGATATAGAAAAACGTGAGATCAATCCGGATCCGAGATATCGGGATCGACAGGTAGCCAAGTTTGTCAATGGTTTAATGCTTGATGGTAAGAAAAGTGTGGCTCTGGGAATCTTTTACGGAGCGATGGATCTGATCGGCGAACGGGTTGATGAAGAGCCGCTGGCAGTATTTAAGAGTGCTCTCGAAAATGTGAAGCCTCTGGTTGAGGTCAAGTCCCGCCGGGTCGGTGGTGCGACCTATCAGGTTCCGGTTGAGGTTCTGCCGGATCGGAAAATGGCTCTGGCGATTCGCTGGTTGATTGGTTACAGCCGTTCCCGGGGAGAGAAAAGCATGGAGCAGAAACTGGCGGCGGAACTTCTGGATGCTGCCAATAAGCGCGGCAGCGCCATCAAAAAGCGTGAAGATACACATAAAATGGCTGAAGCCAATAAGGCTTTCGCCCACTATCGCTGGTAGTTGCAGCCCCGCTGATATGAGGTTTTGAGGGTGTGCGCACTAACCCTATAGAGAAGTATCGCAATATCGGGATCATGGCGCACATTGATGCCGGCAAGACGACGACAACTGAAAGAATACTTTTTTATACAGGTATTTCACATCGTCTAGGTGAGGTTCATGACGGCACCGCGACGATGGATTGGATGGAACAGGAGCAGGAGCGCGGCATTACGATAACCTCGGCCGCCACCACCTGCTTCTGGCGTGACCATCGTATAAATATAATTGATACACCGGGCCATGTTGACTTCACGATTGAAGTTGAACGATCACTTCGGGTTCTGGACGGTGTTATCGCAGTTTTTTGTGCTGTTGGCGGGGTTGAACCTCAATCTGAAACGGTCTGGCGACAGGCGGTTAAGTATCGGGTTCCGCGCCTGGCATTTATCAACAAGATGGATCGCATCGGTGCCGACTTCGATCAGGTCGTCACCATGATGCAAACAAGACTCGGGGCCGAGCCCCTGGTTTTGCAACTGCCAATCGGCAAAGAAGATAATTTTGCCGGAGTGGTTGACCTGATTGCGGAACGCGCAATCTATTTTGATCAAAGTTCTTTGGGAGCTGAATACGAAGTGCGCGCTGTACCCGATGATATGATAAATCGGGTGGCAGAGTATCGTTTGAAACTGGTTGAAGCCCTGGCCGATCTTGACGACGATTTTGCGGTTACCTTTCTTGAGAGTGAAGAGATTGGTGCCGATAAGATCCGGGAGGTGGTCAGGAGGCTTGTATTGGCCTCGGTGGCGACCCCGGTTTTGTGTGGATCTGCATTTAAGAATACTGGAGTACAGCCTCTGCTGGATGCCATCGTTGACTATCTCCCCTCGCCTCTGGAGGCGCAGGAGACGTTGGCGGTTGATGTCGTCAGCGGAGCTCAGACCGCAGTATTGGTAGATGATGACACGCAGCCGACGGCTTTGGTATTCAAAATCTTGACTGACCCGCATGTCGGGCAGCTCACTTTTCTGCGTTTATATTCCGGAACCGTAAGTTCGGGAATGCGCCTCTACAACAGTAGTCGCAAACGTTATGAGAGAGTCGGGCGGCTTTTGAAGATGCACGCTAACAAACGCGAAGAGGTCAAAGAGATTTTTGCCGGGGATATCGTCGCTGCCGTCGGTTTGAAAGAGTCTACGACCGGCGATACCTTATGTCTCAAGGAGCAGGCGGTACTGCTGGAATCAATGGAAGTGCCGGAGCCGGTTATCGGAGTTGCGATTGAACCTTTGAGTCAAAGTGACCAGGATCGGCTGGAGAGTGCTCTTGAGCGACTGGCGGCCGAAGACCCTACCTTTCAGATTAAGAATGATGAAGAGAGCGGCCAGACCATAATTTCCGGAATGGGTGAACTCCACCTGGAAATTATTGTTGATCGCCTCGCCCGCGAGTTCAAAGTCAATGCCAATGTCGGCAAACCGCAAGTTGCCTACCGCGAAACCATTACTACTTTCATAGCGTGTCAGGGAGAGTTCATCCGTCAGGAGGGAGCTCATCCAAGATACGCCAGAGTTGGTTTGCAGATTGAGCCACTCCCGCCGGATCAGGCCTTTACCTTTGAAAACAGGGTTGCGGCGGAAATCCTGCCGGAGAGATTTGTGGTTTCGGTCAGACAGGGAATTATAGAATCACTGTCGGCCGGTCCCCTGGCGGGTTATCCGGTGATTGGTATCAAGGTTTTACTGGTTGATGCCGACTTGCATGAAGCCGATTCTGATGAAATAGCATTTAAACTGGCCGCCGCCACCGCTCTGAATGACGGGTTGCGGAGGGCAGCTCCGAGCTTGCTTGAGCCGGTTATGGAGGTCGAAGTGGTCGCTCCGTGTGATTTTATCGGTGAGATCATGAGTGACATCAATGCCCGCCGGGGACGGATTCAGGGGATTGAGAGCCGGCCGGCGGAAATGCAGGCGATCAGTGCTTTCGTGCCTCTGGCCGAGATGTTCGGATATTCGACTCAGGTTCGATCCCGCAGTCAGGGGCGGGCAACCTTCAGCATGCAGTTCAGTTCTTACGATTCGGTTACTCAGGAGACCGTAAATCGGCGCATGGAATATTCAGTTCTGTAAAATTAAAGAGTAAAGAAGAGTAATTTATAAATAATGTTCAGTAACCGCCAGGTTACTGACTTGCGGGCGTTGCCCGTATGGAAAATTGAATCGTTCAGAATTAAGATTTAAGTGACGGAGTATAGATCATGGCTAAAGAAAAATTTGAGCGCACCAAGCCCCACGTAAATGTTGGCACCATCGGTCATGTTGACCACGGAAAAACCACTTTGACAGCCGCCATCA
>JANTFH010000109.1 GCA_024763535.1 Thermodesulfobacteriota bacterium | reverse complement strand
TTATCAGGTATAAAAAAGCGGTTGACAGAATGGGGTCTCTATTGTTATTCAATGAGTATGTACTCATATGTGTAATGGCTAATTTATGGGGGAATGCTTGTTGAAAGTCAATAATTGATTTCACAGAAGAAAACTATATTCAAAAGAGAGACTATGAAAGATTTAGCAAAATTTATCAAAGCGTTAGGTGACGCCAGCCGTCTGGCAATCATCCATGCTATTGGACAATCATCTTGTTCTGTTACCGAAATTATTCAGAAAACCGAGCTCTCCCAGACCCTGGTTTCCTTTCATCTCAGAACTATGCGGGAAACAGGGATAGTAACAACCCGGCGAGATGGTCCATTTATTTTTTACCGACTCACCGCACCGGAGTTATATGGTCTAATCGGTGAGCTTTCCCGCGTTGCCGGGTTCGAAAATGATATTGCCAGAGCAACGCCATATTTTGAAATAGTCAATTATAAACGGAGATAGAAATGTGGAATTATGGAGGTTGGGGGCCGTGACGTTGATGAACTACGTAAAGCTAAAAAATAAGGAGTTATAAATTTGATGGGGAAATTAAAAATGGGGGGCGGTTGATGACAAACAGTAGAGCTGCGAATGAAATTGCCAAGCTGAATATAAGCCAGAAGAAAGATCTTTTAGGGGTTCTACTTAATTCATTGGCTGCTGATATCGATCCTGCAGACCGCAAAAAATTACTGCAGACCGTTTTTCTGGAAGATAAGGAGACTAAACCGGTAATAGAAATGGTTGAGTACTGAATCAATGAATGCACGGATTCCGGTGTGAATCCTGTTGAAATGAGTAAAGAGGTACTGAATGCGATCAGTCATAGTTATGAGCTTGCCTCATATGCCACACCGGAATTGCGGGGCCTGTTTAATGATTGGCTCGGTGAGATTGAGTTGCGAGTCGTAGATTTTGTTAACCGGCACAAACTGGTTGATCCGCAGGAACTGGCCACCCATTTCACACTGACGATAGAATCGATAATCTTTATTTTGGGGAAACTGGCTCGGGAAGGAAAGATCTCCATGGAAGCCAAAGGTAGAACCAAAACCAATATTTGTAATATAAATGAGGCTAATGCGGGGATAACTTCGCAACCCAAATTGGGCCTTTCGGCCCGCGAATAAGTGCTCTTATCAGAACATTTTCTTTTTAAAGAAACAAGAGAATAACCTGTAAGGAACTAAAAATCATGAAGGATAATCTGGTGAAAAATTTGCAGAATAAGTCCGGCTGTTGAGGTGCGGATGGTGTTGGTGGCGGTCGTCACCAGAAAGAATCAGTGAGTCAGGAAACCGCAGCAGCCAGGAACAATGAAAACTGTATGGTCTGTGGGGCGCCGTTGCAATACTTAACTCAAAGCATTGCGGCCGGTTGCCATTATTGTGGGATTGAAGGCCAGTGGTATATCTCCTGTCCAAATGGGCATGTGGTCTGTGATGCCTGCCATAACCGGGAAACCATACAACAATTAGAAGCCATTATTGTAAAATCAACCGCAATTAATCCTTTGGCAATCGCCGAAGAGTGTATGGATCTTGCCACTCTTCCCATGCTTGGCTGCCAGCATGCCTACATTGCCGGTGGTGCCCTGATGGCTGCTCTGAAAAATAGTGGAAACTTTAAGCTGACGGATGATGATATTCGTGAGGTACTCCGGCGCACAGAAAAACAGGCTCACGGCGGCTATTGCGGTTTGACCGGAACCTGCGGGATTGCGCCAGCTCTTGGTGCCTGTATTGCGATTCTCACCGGTTCAAAATGTGGTCTTGATAAAGAACAGCGGCTGACGATGGAGTTGGTCTCCCGGGTGGTCAGAAGGATTACGGAACTTACTGGCCCGAGCTGCTGTAAAGCATATGTGCGGGGATCGTTGGCAGTTGCCGTGGATTTTATTAAAGAAAACTTCACCTTCTCCCTGCCGCCGATAAATATCGTTCCTTGTCGGCATATGAATCAACATCCGCACGGTTGCCGGCTGGAGAGCTGTCCTTATTTCCCTGCAGATACTGACCGTGATTTCAATAAAATAATTATTCCCTCAGAGAATAAAAAAATAGCTCAAGATTCCCGGGAAGAGATCCCTGCCGGATCATCTTGAGCATAGAATAACTGCTCTGGAAGAGCAGGCAAGTAAGCAATAAAAATTAAAGGAGATTGAAATGATTGAACTACTTGTTTTTCACAGCGGAAACCCCAATTGAATAAGTTGTAAAAAGGCTATAGTTGTAGCCGAAAATATGAAGGAAATGTTTAAAGAAAAATTACAATTAAGCATTTTCACTAATGACGCAAAAGAGGCACTGCAGTACAACTTCAAAAGTTCGACGAATGTTTTGTTGAATCAGGAACTAATTCCGCTTGGAATCGCGACTGACATAGATAAAATGAAAGATTTCATTCAGGAGAAATTACCGGAATAAACGTACTAATGCGGGGATAAGTCCCGCAACCCAAACCGTCCTTTTCGGCCCGCACCCAAGGGCACTTCCGTTGGGCACTAATGTCTCGATCTTGCATAATTATAAACCTATGGTCTATTAAAGTTAACAAAAAAGGCGGGCCGGTTAATTTAACCGGCCCGCCTGGGTTTAACGTAAAGCTTGGGCAATTTTTAGATTGCCGGGTTTGGGCTTACTGCATGAACGCACCCCAGAGATCGTAGAGGAGTTCGTTGCCGCCGCCGGCACCGGGTTCAATCGCGATGTATTCACCGGATTCATGGATTTTGACCAGGACATAACCGCCCTGCATGCCGATAACTTCAGCTTCATGGTCAAGTTTGTAAAAGGTGTCATTTTCACCCAGGCTCCAGATTTCAGGTTCAACCCCGTTGTAGGGGAGCCGGATGATAGAGCCGATTTCACCTTCATGTTCAAATTCAACCTGTGCGACATTGGCCCGGACAAAGCCGCGGCTTTCGAGATAAACACTTTCAGGGCCACCGATAAAGAAACCACAGGCCATCAGGGTATCTTTCACTTCTTTCGGCAGGTAGAAGTACATTTTATCCAGCCAGGGACCGTTGACAACCTGTTTCAGGTAGGCGGTTTCCTGCTCTTCCGGGGTTAACATACTCGGATCAACTCCCGGAATATGACTTCCGGTAACTGTACCTTCGGCTGCGAGGCTGAAAAGCTCTTCGGCATGGTGGTGACTGAGTTTCAGCAGATCATCAGCGCGGGAGCCGATAAAGCGTAACCCATTAGCCTGCATCGGTTTGGCGTAATCGATCTCGCCGTCAACAATGAAAAGACCATTCGGGTTAGCCGGAACCATTCCCTCTTTCGGGTCGTAGCGCATTGCCCGGTTTTCATCTCTGAACCACGGCGGAGACCAGGGCATGAACATGATATTACGGTCGGTTACGCGATGGGCCCCGGCACTTGTAGCAGAGCTGCCATGACAGTCGTTACAGGATTTTGAACCTAAAGCTTTCTCTTTCGGTTTAATGCCATGGCTGTCAGAGAAGTAGTGACCGGCAATGAACAGCAGCGGTTTGGGATCGGTTTCACCTTCAGCTTTCAATACTGTGGTTAATGCCGCCTGGACCGCTTTAACATCCTCATCCCACCAGATATCCGGGAACATATCGCCAGTATGATCATAAAGAACATAGCCGCTGTCTTTCAGAACCACACGACCTACATAAGGATTCTCAGCATATTCAAAGGAGTTAGCCGGGATCATCGCCATCTCCATCGGCGGAATCTGACCCAGCTGAATTGGTCGTTTGTAGGCTTTTACCACGGCGTTAAGCTCACGGACATAGAGAACCTTAGCACCGCCATAAGGCAGATCTGACATATCCGCATCCGGCTGCGGATTCGCATCAACCCAGGTCATAACTGTAATCGGGTTACCGACAACAATCTGGGGATAACCGTTGATACCGTTAGCATAATAGAGCGGCGGGTAGTTAAGGTTCGGGGCTTTAGGATCCCATTCGAGCGGTACGCCCATCTGTTTATATACTTGGTAATTTGCCTGGAGAAAATAGTTCCAGAAATCAAATTTGAAATTGGTCGGCATACCGTTAACGAGTTGTCCCGGGTCAGCTTCACCATTCATATTGAAGTAGTTGACCATCTGTGAGACGAAATCCATCGACTGTACACCCTTGCCGTCAGCATCAATTGCCTGACTGACCATATTGAAATGGGGAATACCGTAACCGGGTGAAGTTCCATATACCGGTGGCAGGGCATATTCAGGCCCGGGGAAAGCCATACCTTTGGCATCACCTACTGTGCCGCTTGCCTGATCATAGAGAACATTGTAGCCCATCA
>JANTFH010000108.1 GCA_024763535.1 Thermodesulfobacteriota bacterium | reverse complement strand
AGTGTCCATCCGGAAACCCCGGTTTTTGGCGGGCTTTGACGCGGCAGATTGGTACCACAGCATAATAAACCAAGAATGACTAGTTTTTCAGTTTTTTCTCAATTTTTGGGCTCTTTCAGCTTTAACAATGATATCGGAATGATCTTCAATCAGAGAGATGATCTTTTCCGAAGCCGGCACTTTTTCGCCGTTGAAAACTCGGCGTTCAGTTTGATTTATGACTTTTCTCATTAGTCCAACTACACGTTCCAGCTGTTTTGCCAGGTGCCCTGCAGTTAAAGTATCGACCAAGCTATCATTTTGATAGCTATCAAGAACGGGAATCGCCGACACGGCATAATCAACAACTTTAAGAGAATACTCTACAAGGTCACGATAAGCGGCAACCCGGACATCAGAATTCTTGGCGTTGATTATGCTCATCAGGCGTTTCTTTGCAACTCTTATATGGTTACTGAACAGATAGCCAGGTTTGGGCGATAACTTGTGACCATCATTTAACCAACGAGTAATGATCCTGACACCGTCAAATAATATGCTTGCGTCAGTTGGATCATGGATATCTGATTTAATTGCAGTTGAATCGATACGAATCTTTCTGCCCGATTCTATTCCTACTTTTTGAGCGTGAAGGATAATGCAACGATGTATCTCCCCCCAAGAAGATTCAGAAATCGATTTGGTGTTTTCCTGTAAAGCGCTTGATGAGGGGTACTGCCCATATCCATGCGAGCAAAAGCTCTAAACACCTGAGAATCTTCGAGGTGGAAAGCCAACTCTTCGTAAGACAAGGTGCGAAACTGTTTTAAAACACAAATACGCAATACTCGTTCGGCATTCAAACCCTTGCGGCCGGTATCTTTCAGACGCGAACTTGTGAGCTCAGTAAAGATCCAATCAAGGATGTCTTGGGTATCATCAAGGATATCAGAGATAACTTCCAGTTCCTTGCCAATATCATGTCTAACCGTCACCGAAAAGAGATTCGTTTGATACGTTCTTCTGACTCGCATTTTTTGTGCTCCTGATGGAATAGTGTTTAATGATTTCAACTATTTACGATCAAGAGCATAACGCAACCACCAATAAAAACAAAGCTAAAAATAGGGTTTTAACAATATTTTTAACCAGTTACAGTTTTCGGATGGACACTAAGTAGTTGTCGTGATAAACCGAAGTTGCGGGGGGATCAGGGTCAGGCTTGACTTATGGGTATTCGTGCGGAATCGACCTTTCGGTCGGAGCCGACACCAACCGCAAGCCGCTTTATTTTTCAGTCCAGATGGAGTTCGAATTTTATCATAAACGGCCCTAACTTATCGGTTATCTGTCGGCTGATTTCAGCCTTATCGACTTCGGCCAAAAGTTTTACTTTAATTGTGGCCAGAGATCCGTAAACGTTGCTTGCGCCAACGTTTACTTCGAGTGAATCAACAAGTTTTACAACGCCGGCAAGTGCTTTTCGGTATACATGTTCAATCGCCAACCAGCGCAGTTTTGGTTTATAAATCTTGCCGACTGCGGTTAAGGGCATCACTTCAAGAATGAACACCTCTTTGGGAATTGCGGCGCGTTCGCCAATATTTTCAGTGAGATAAGTGAGAATCTCGGCTGATGAGATCTGAGCTCCTTTCCGTAACTGTACGAAAACCACCGGTAGCTCTCCGGCATAGGCATCGGGCTGGCCGACGGCGGCAGCCAACTCAATCTCCGCCAGAGCCTGAGTCGGGCCTTCAATCAGGGCGGGATCGATATTGTGACCACCGCGAATAATCAGATCTTTGCTCCGGCCGGTGAGCCAGAAATAACCGTCCTGATCCTGCCGCGCCAGATCACCGGTATTGAGCCAACCCGGCTGCGGCCAGATTTTCTCATTTTGGCGGGAATCCAGATAGCCGGGAAAGATGTTGGGACCTTTCAGGCAGAGAGTACCGATCTCGTTGATCCCGGCTTCACGCTGAAAATCGCCATCATCATTGAGAATAAATATTTTCGCCTGCTGATAGGGTAGACGCAGACCCACCGAGCCGATCTTGCGCTCTCCTCCCGACGGATTAACGATTGAGCCGCAGGTACCTTCGGTCTGACCGAAGCCCTCGACGATCTTCATGCCCGTACTTTTCTCAAAACTTTCAAAGAGCTGTACGGATAAAGGTGCGGCACCGCACAATAGAAATTTGAGTGATGAAATGTCGGCACTTTTGTCCAGTTCTGCCAGGAGCATCGACAATACTGTCGGGACTGCAGAGAAAAAGACACCGCGGTAGTGTTCGACAATGCGGGAAAAGTTTTTGATCACGCCGGGGTCACGGTAGCCTTTGGGGGTCAGTAGCAGAATATGAGCCCCGATCGCCAGGGGAAAGGAACCGGTAGCGGTAGTACCGTTGACATGAAACAGCGGCAGGCCGCACATAAAAGTATCACCCGGTTGCAACTCACTGAAATTAAGGCGCACCATCTCGACCATACTGACTTCATTAAAATGGGTGTGGGGAGCCAATTTTGGGACTCCGGTGGTGCCACCGGTGTGAAAGATGGCCGCGATTTCTTCAGAACGGATCTTACGTCCGGAATCGAGTTTGTCGGCGTCATATTTGCAGACCGTCTCCTCATAACCGTAAATCCCGGCACTTTCATCGCTCGGTCCCATGACCCGGATGATCGCTTTCAAATCCGGTAAATCATTACGGATACTTGCAACCTTTTCCCAGATATCAGTTCCCGGCAGGCTGCCTAAGGCGACCAGAACCCTGGTTTTGGCGTGTTCGCAGATCTCCTGAATAACCTCGGCATTGAGCATCGGGTTGATCGGGTTGACAATCCCGGCCGCCTGCCCGCCCCAGAGCACAAATTGAGTTTGCGGCAGATTCGGCAGCAGGTAGGAGATAACATCATCCGGGCCGATGCCGAGATCATGAAACATATTGGCAGTCCGGTTGACTTCACCTAAGAACTCCGCATAAGAGTAAGTTCTGGCCGCTTTATATTTGCTACCATCCAGAAAGAAACTGAGTGCCGGAGCTTTGGGATTGATACTGGCGCCGTGGCAAATCATATCGTAGGTGTTGTCAGCGAGCAAACGTTCTGCAATCGGGGTTTGTTCTAACCGTTTAATCTCAGCCAGGCCAGCAAGTCCGTTTCCCATTTTTTAACTCCCTTAAAAAAAGTCTATATAAGTAGTGCGCTAATCCTCCAAAATTATCTGATCAGATATAGATTCCACCATTGCAAGAGATAACCTGCCCGGTGATATAAGCCGACTCGTTACTGACAAGAAATTTAACCAGATTCGCAATATCCTGAGGGCTACCGGCCCGACCTAATGGAATTCCCTTGATAATCGTCTGCTTAATATCATCCGGGATTGCTGCCGACATCGGAGTGTCAATAAACCCCGGAGCCACAGCGTTAACCGTAACCTTATAGCGGGCCAGCTCCCGAGCCAATGTTTTAGTGATGCCGATGACCCCGGCTTTAGCGGCGGCATAGTTGACCTGCCCAATATTGCCGGTCAGAGCGGTTACTGAGGTCAGGTTGACGATTTTGCCGTAAGCCTGCTCTTTCATCATTTCCGCTGCGGCCCGAACAGAATAAAAAACTCCTTTGAGATTGACATCCATAACCTGATCCCATTCCAGATCCGTCATTTTTGCGATCAGGTTATCCCGGGTGATCCCGGCATTGTTCACCAGAATATCGAGATGTCCGAATTCATCTTTGATGCGGGCAAACATCGCACCGATATCCGCTTCTAAGCCGACACTGCCGCAGCAAACCAGGGCTTTTCGACCCAACTCCATGATTTCTTCGGCCAGATCCTGGACCGTATTCTGATCAATGTCATTAACAACGATATCGGCTCCGGCCCGGGCCAGAGTCAAGGCAATCGCTTTGCCAATACCCCGGCCGCAGCCGGTAATAAGAGCAGTTTTACCGGACAATAAATTATCATTCATATTTTTTCTTTCCTTTTCATCTCGCAAATTGTTTATAATTTCAGCTATATTTCATGGTGCTATCGGGTTCACTACGGTAAAGTTACAGCAGACCGAGTGAACTCCGCTTCGCTTACCATTACCGGGGTCAGAATTGAATTTACGTCCCCACATCGAGACAATTTGCAACTGAAGCCGAATATTTAGCGTACTTGACTACGAAGACAACAGGGTTCTTCCGATCGTCATAATTTCGGCCTCTTTGGTGCCCTCATAGAGTTCAAGAATCTTGGCATCACGGTAGAATTTCTGGACTTTGTATTCATCGATATAACCATAACCACCGTGGATCTCAAGAGCCGCATTGGCGCAGAAAACGGCCGTCTGACCACAGTAATATTTAGCCATGGCCGCGAGTGTGAAATCGGGAGTGCCTTCATCATAGAGCCAGGCCG
>JANTFH010000107.1 GCA_024763535.1 Thermodesulfobacteriota bacterium | reverse complement strand
GCTTAAAGCAGGAACTGGTGTGCCGGGCCATGCGGGAGAAAAATCTCAAGCAGGGCTCAGCCCTGAATGATCCGTTGAGTGCGGTGCGTCTTTTAGGCGACCCGATGCAGGCGGTTCAGGCCGGTATCGCCATGAGTGCGAGCCGCGAAATTCCGGTGCTTTTAGCGGGCGGAACCCAGATGATTGCGGTCGCCGCTTTAATCGGAGCCCTGCTTAATCGCCCCGACTCGCTATCCTCAATCTCCGCCCCCGGAGCCCAAACTCTGCTGGATGAAGCCGCGCAAACGAAAATCGAGAACATCGCGATTGCGACTACGGCCTGGGTCTCCGAGGATAAATCAGCCGATCTGCGTTCATTGATGCAGCAGCTGCCGCAGGATTTGCCGCTCTATGCCGCCGGGCTTAATTTTTCCAGCTCCAGGCATAAAAATCTCAGCCTCTACGAAGAGGGCTACGTCAAGGAGGGAGTCGGAGCCGGGGCCATGGCCCTCTGCGCCATGCACTATCATGACCTCGAAAACCGTGATTTTCTGCCGCTGATCGAAAAGGTTTACGAAGATATCTATCTGACCTGATACGACGGATTCAAAAACTGATGCATAAAGCTCTCAAAAATCAGATCACAACATATATCCGGCACTTGCAGACAGCTGACCAGAGGGCTGATATACAGATTACCCGGTTAACTCCGGACGGCTCCGACCGGCTCTATTACCGGGTTACCGCGCCCGGCATCGCCCCCTTTATCGCTGCCGATGCCAGCCAATGTAAAGCCTGCGATAAGAGCAGCGGCTTGAGTCAGAACAACACCTTCAGAACGATTCAGCAGCACCTTGAAAACCTCAATTTCCCGGTACCGAAATATCTCTCCGCAGACTCAAATGATGATGATCTCTATCTGCTCCAGGACTTAGGCGACACCACGCTGCACAGTTTTGTACAACAGCATGGCTGGCAGGAGCAAACCCTTGAGCTCTACCGGAAGGCCCTCTCGCTGCTGCTGCGCCTGCAGGTGGAAGCTGTGAAAAATTTTAAGCCGCAGTGGGCTTATGCCGGGGGTTTTTACGACTATGAATTAATTATCGAGCGTGAACTTAACTACTTTCTCAAGGCTTTTGTCATTGATTTCTGCCGGATTGAACCGGAAACTGAAATCCGGCAGAGGTTGGCTGAGGAGTTTAAGCTGCTGGCCGATACGGCCCTGCGGGCGCCGGCAAACTTCTTTCTCTATCGTGATTTTCAATCCAAAAACCTGATGCTCCATCAGAACAAAATCTACCTGATCGATTTCCAGGGCGCCCGTTTAGGCCCCTGCTATTATGATCCGGCGGCCCTGATCAACGATCCCTATGTCGAAATGCCGCTGCCGCTGCGCCGTCAGCTAAGCGAATTTTATTTTCGCAAACTGCAATCCGCTCCGACCCCAAAATCGCCAGGCGCGAAACCACTGACCAGAGAAACATTCGATCTCAATTTCACCCTTTTCTCCCTGATCCGCACACTCCAGACCTTAGGCGCCTTCGGCTATCTCAGCGGCTGCGGGAAAAAACATTTCACCCAATATATCCGCCCGGCCCTGACCAACCTCCACCTCTACCTCAACCGGCTCCAGGAAGCAGGCTTTGACCTTAAGGCTCTCCACTCAATCAGCCGTGAGATAGAACTCCGGCAGGAGGAGCAATGCCGCCGGTAAAGATCGCTATAAATCGGGAATGCAACGGCTGCGGCATCTGTGTCCGGATCTGTCCGGCCCGGGCCTTCACTCTGGTCGAACAGCGGGCTGTTTTAAGCGGCAGCTGCACCTTTGCCTGCGATCATTGCGCCGCCGCCTGTCCGCAGCAGGCCATAACCACCGAGCTCTTCCCCGCCGAACCATTTAATTTCAGCAGCTTCGCGGTAGATCAAAATCCCGCGGCCGCAACCACTCTCTCCGGGCTGGTCCGCCTGATGCGCTCGCGGCGCTCCTGCCGACTCTATCAGGATAAAGCCGTGGAGCGAAAGATATTGACGGACCTTATCAAAATAGCCATTACCGCCCCGTCCGGAACCAACAGCCAGAAATGGACTTTTTCGATCATCGACAACCGCCGGCGGGTTATCGACTTCGGCACTGAAATTGCCGCTTACTACCGGAGATTAAATCGTCTGGCGGAAAAGAGCTGGCTGCGAAAAATCCTGACAATCTGCGGCCAGCCGCAACTTGAACACTATTATGAAGAGTATTATGAATCGATCAGTGAAGGTCTTGAATTGTGGTATAATAAAAAGGAAGACCGCCTCTTTCACGGAGCCTGCGCCGTTATCCTGATCGGCGCTGAACCCGGCGCCAGCTGCCCCCGGGAGGATGCCCTGCTGGCCACCCAGAACCTTCTCCTTGCCGCCGAAAGCATGGGCCTCGGCACCTGTTTAATCGGCTTTGCCGTTGAAGCTATGCACCGTGACCGTAAGATTAAAGCCACCCTTAATATTCCCGCCGCCGAAACCATTTACAGCGTGATCGCCTTAGGCTACCCCCAGCTCCGCTTCCAACGCCCCGCCCAGCGCCGTAAGATCGATATAAACTGGATAAGTTAAAGACAGCCTTTGTGCCGCCGCCAACTCTATCTATCGCTCGACAAGATTGCCGGAAGATCCGCTCCTTTACACATCCAAATCATCCAAAGGACTCACCACCCCATGCCCGCCCTGTCGCAATATATGCGTATAGATCTCGGTCGTTTTTACATCGTTATGGCCCAACAATTCCTGAATCGTACGAATATCCGTGCCCCGCTGCAAAAGATGAGTTGCAAAACTGTGACGAAAGGTATGGGCCGTAATCCGCTTGTTAATACCAACCAGCTTGACCGCCCGTTTAATCGCCTTGCTGACAACGCTCGGATCAATATGATGCCGCCGGGTCACACCACTTAAAGGATCAATCGAAAGTTGACTTGAAGGAAAAACGTACTGCCATCCCCATTCCCGGGCAGCATTCTTATATTTTTTTGCCAGAGCGTGCGGTAGAAAAACCTCGCCGAAACCGAGACTTAGATCGTTCCGGTGAATCAACTCCACCCGCCGCAAGTGATTTGTCAACAAAGGAATTATCGATGCCGGGAAAGTGGTAACGCGATCTTTATCACCCTTACCGCCGCGAACCGTCAATTGCTTCATCGCGAAATCAATTTCTTGCACCCGCAAACGCAACACCTCCGCCATCCGCAAACCGCAGCCATACAATAATTTTACCACCAGTTGGGGTACACCCTCCAACGCGGCAATCACCTGTACAACTTCATCCCGGGTCATTACCACCGGAACTCGAGTTTTTTTCTTCGCTCTTTCCGCTCGCAGGCTGTCCCCCAGAGGCTCCTGCAAAACATGACGATAAAGAAAAACCAAGGCATTCAGAGCCTGATTCTGAGTTGCCGGAGCCACATTTTCATGTACTGCCAGATGGGTAAGATAATCTTCCACTTTACGATTTTTATTCACCAGCAGTTCCAACCGATCCTGCATATGATAATAACGTATATAACGCTTGATCCAGTCAGCATAGGAACGCTCGGTATGAATTGAATAATGACGCCGCCGCATCACATTGTGCAGTTCTTCCAACAACTTCGGCTTATCATGACAACTACTCAAATTATCATTTGACATTGTGCCACCTATAGAGCTACTATGAAACTTGTATAAATTATATTTACTCTTGAAATAATGTGATATCTAATATATTCGTTATTACCATAATAAAGCTTAAATATCAACTTATCAGGTCAAAATGATCTATTAATATAAATGTTGGTTGCAGGATAAGAAGCGTTTCAACAGAGAAACAGATGATTAAATAGAAAGGAGATAATCTAATGATCCACCGAATTCATGTAATATTTTTACAGGCACTAATACTATCAGCGTTGTTTATCAGCGTTTTTTCAACCCCTGCGAATGCCTGTACCGGCATTCGTTTAACCGCTCAAGATGGAGGGGTTGTTTATGGCAGAAGTATGGAATGGGGGGCATTCGACCTCCACTCAAGAGTCGCTATCATTCCAAGGGGTTATAAATTTACCGGTTTAACGCCCGATGGCAACAATGGAAAAACCTATACCACAAAGTACGGTATCGTTGGGCTTGATATGATTGGAAAAGATTTACTTTCAGATGGGATGAATGAAAAAGGGTTGGCAATGGGTATGTTTTATCACCCCGGCTATGCCGTGTTTCCCAAATACACTAAAAATAATGCCAAAAACTCTATTTCCAGCCAAGAACTGATAAACTATGTTTTAGGTAAATTTGCAACCGTACAGGAAGTACGCGATGGCATATCTAAAGTAACAGTGGTCGGCGTTGTTGAAAAGGCTATTGGCATCCCTATTCAAGCACATTGGTTAGTTACCGATAAAACCGGAGAATCGATTGTTATTGAATATACTGATGGAAAAG
>JANTFH010000106.1 GCA_024763535.1 Thermodesulfobacteriota bacterium | reverse complement strand
TAAATGAAAAAAAATTCAAGGTGATATTTATGGATGTCGGCCTGATGAGTACAATCTGTGGCCTCAACCTGCTTGATTTTGAAAAGGCGGAAGACATTCTCTTGATTAACAACGGAGCTGTCTGCGAACAGTTTATTGGCCAGCATCTTCTATATAGCCTTGATTATTACCAGGAACCGGAACTCTATTACTGGGTTCGGGAGAGAAAAAATTCATCTGCTGAAATTGATTATTTGATTAGTCAAGGTTCGGCTATTGTTCCGATTGAGGTTAAAGCCGGTACCACTGGCACACTTAAATCACTGCAACTTTTTCTTAAAGAAAAAAACCGAGAGACAGGAGTGCGTTTCAACAGTGGGGTACCATCTGTATTGGAGTACTCCGGGACAAGTCAAGTTGACAACAAAACACCTTTTAAACTAATATCGCTGCCTCTATATATGGTTGGGGAAACCCGGCGGTTATTAAAAAGTGAGTTATCTTAAAATCTCATCCACTACATACTGGGCTATATAAAATGACACCTCAGAAATGAAACAGAATCAGTTAAAAAACAAAGCAGCACTGTTTGATAAATTGAAAAACAGAGGAATATTCTGGAGTTACGCCAAAAGTACCACCTTTACGGATTTAGGCGACAATATTTTCTGTGAAAATGTCCTGAAATATGGTGATTTTGATGACCTGAAGAGCCTGTTTTCATTTTACGAAGCAAGTTACATTAAAAAAGTTTGGGAAGATAAACTTGTTACTGATGATAGGTTTAAGAAATTCAACCTTTTTCTGGCCCGGATCTTTTTTGAGATGGACATAGAAAGTGAATATTTTACAGGGAGCAAAAATGCTCGATTTGAGAAATTCAGACTACTTGCTTCCTGAGACTCGCAAAGTACTGACAGAATTAATAGCCAGTGCAACTTTTTTAGGAAAATACATTCTGGTGGGAGGCACGGCCCTCTCTTTACATCTCTGCCATCGAAAAAGTGAAGACCTCGATTTTTTCACCTATAGCGACAATTTTGAAAAGAGGGAGATCTTCGACTACATCAACAATTGTCAATTCGATAAGGTTGAAATAATCAATCAGACCAACGAGCAGATTGATCTGCTGGTCAACGGTGTAAAAGTAACTTTTTTCAATGCAAAATGGTCATTTCTAACACCGGATAAAAGTAAAAGTTTCAATTTATCTCCTCTTGCAGCAATTGCCGGAATGAAAGTTAACACAATGTTCCTGAGAGCAAAGTTTAGAGACTATTATGATCTCTATTTTTTAGTAAAAGAGGGAATGACGTTACAGGAAATTTTTAACTGTGCCCAAAAAGTGATTTCCGGAATATCATTCAAGATGATGGCAATCGCTTTGGTTTACATTGATGATATTGAGGATGAAAATATTGCCCACCTGGAACCGGAATCCGAGATCACCATCAAAGAAATCAGGAGTTTTTTTGAGGAAAAGCTAAAAAGTCAAAGTCAAAGTCATTAATTCCGCAACAAAATCAATCTTTCAAAATCTCGTCAACTACATACTGAGCTGCGAGCAGACCGAAGACTCCGGGCATGAAGATGGCGCTCGGCTGGATGCGGCGGCGGCGGCCGCGTTGGAAGAACTCTTCCCGTTCTTCGTCAGCAAAAGATTCGGGATCACGCGACTCAACCGCAATCGGTTCCGGTGAATAGACCACTGTCACCTCACCCTTCTTAACCCCTTCCCGGCGTAGTTGTTTACGCATCACTTTGGCCAACGGACAACCGATTGTGGAAAGTAAATCTCCGATTTCAACTAGATTCGGCCGGCTGCGGCCCGCAGCCCCCATGGCTGAGATGAAATTTATCTTGCGCTGGAGACAGTTTCGAATCAAGTCAAGTTTAGGCGCGGCCCCGTCAATTGCATCAATCAGAAAATCAAATTTTTTATTATCTAAAAGTTCAGCTGCCGTGTCGTGATGATAGAATAATTTATGGCAATTAAGTTTAAGAACCGGATTAATGTTTTGCAGCCGCCGGGCCGCAACCTCGACTTTGGCCTGGCCGACGGTTGAATTCAAGGCGAAAAGCTGCCGGTTGATATTGGTTTCGCCGATCAGATCAAAATCGATCAGGGTTATCTCTCCGATAGCTGTACGGGCCAGGGCTTCAGCGGCGAACGAGCCGACCGCTCCGAGCCCGACAATGGCGACATGAGCCGCAGCCAGGCGCTGCAGACCGGTTTCACCATAGAGCAGTTTAAGACGGGAAAAAGTGGTTTCAGAAAGATTCATTTATTTTAAATTTCCGGTTAAATATTCAGCTTGCCCGTAAAAACTGGGGACACAATCCCGATTTCCTTCGGACAATCGGGTTATGTCCCCAGTTTTTCCCAGTTTTTAGCCACTAAAGAGAGTTTCGGCATTGGCGGTTGTCATGGCGACCGTCTCCGCAAGGCTTAAACCGCGCAATTCGGCCAGAGATTGAGCCGCCGCCAGGCAGTCTTTGGGTTCGGACTCCCCTTTCAAGACCGTATGCGATCCGATATAGGGAGCGTCGGTCTCTAACAGGATGCGATCTGGAGGAACTATCAGGGCCGTCTCTCTGACCTTTTTGGCATTCGGCCGGGTAACCCCGCCGCCGAAACCGATATAGTACCCCAGAGCCAAAAATTTCTCGGCCAGTTTCGGGCCGCCGCCGTAGGCATGAATTACACCGGTAACTCCGGAAAATTTACGCAAAATCAGATAGAGCAGTTCAAAAGCCCGACGACAGTGGATGATCACCGGCAGAGATAAAAGTGCGGCCAGTTCGAGCTGGGTTTCGAGAACTGCAGCCTGAACTGTGGTCGAAAAATCTTCAAGAGCATAATCGAGCCCGATTTCACCGATGGCAACCGGGTGCCGCAGGCGGGCCATCTGCCGGAAGGGCTCGGGTGAAAAACCGGAGGTTACTTCCACTGCGCCAATCCAGGCCGGATGCAGGCCGATGGCCGCTTTAATTTGAGGATGTGCCGCCGCCAGACGACAGGCGGAGCGGCTTGAAGCAAGATCGTAACCCGGCACCACAAACCGGTCAACCCCGGCCGCAGCGGCACGCTCCATAACTCCGTCAAGATTTCTGAACAACGGTGCATCGGTCAAGTGGCAATGTGTATCAACAATCCCCATAACTTGGTCAAATATATCCCATGTATATAACATGAAAGGGGCATCTGACGATGCCCCTTTCATGAAATTAAATTTTCACAGAAAATCAGCAAGCTTTGCTTCGCGCGGGGACAGAATTAAATTCTGTCCCCGCTCCGAAAACGGCACTCGAATACTTATTTCTTATGCGTAGCTCTCAACGTTTCAGCCAATTCCTGAATCTCTCCCAGATCGTCGGTCATCGCCGCCCAGCCATACCAGTAGGCATAGTCGGGATTGACATGGAACTGACCCTGGTAGGTCCGCATCCGGTGTTTCATATACATCCGGAAAAGAACCTGCTCGATATGCGAGGTACCGTCCGGTAACTTCTTATAGCTGTCGCCGGAAGCGGCGGCATAATCGGTGCGCAGGAAATAGAGGAAATCGGGATAAGCGAAAGCCTGGGCGTTACGTTTTTTCAGGATTCCATCTTTGTAGAGACCGGCAACAATGTCAATTGCCTGAGCCATCAGACGATCGGCTTTCTTCATCATCGCATCACCCATCTCAAGCTGGGCTCTGCCGTATGATTCAGCGTGACATTTGCTGCAGGTTTTGATCATTTTATCACGTTCGCTCTGCCAGGCTTCGGCCGTCAGGCGAGCCAGGTCAACCGCTTTAACCGCATCCAGACGGGCCGTCGGTTTACCGGTATTGGGATCGAGAACACCGAGCGCCATCAGGATCTTAACCTGGTCGGCCGCCCACTGCTTATCTTTCGGCAACGGCAGACGGACTCCCAAGAAGCCCCAGGCGGTGTGATTGTTATGGGTACCATCAGGTAAATGACAATCCTGACAGGTCGGGGCGACCGCGCCCTCAGGCAGGTTGCCGTCCTTTTTTGTCCGCCAACGGCTGCCGTGTTTGGAGCTTGACCACATCTCCCACTGGGGATGGTCGTAGCCCATGTGGCACTGCTGACAGGCCTTGGGGTCCAAAGCCTCTTTCTTGGAAAAACTGTGACGGGTATGACATTCATCACAGGAGTTATTCTGGTAACGATAACCTTTGTCACGCTGGTCTTTCTTCTGGGCTTCAGTCTTGATGCCCATGTTATGGCAACCACCGCAACCACGACCGCCTTCCATCAACTCATCCGGCTCAACATGGGTAATCGGCAGCGCATTAAGAGAAGTCCAGCCGAAATTATGTTTACCTTTGGAAAATTGTTCAAACTGCTCCTCATGACACTCTTCGCAGACATGCTCATCCGGCAAAACCGCCAGATTGCTGTTTTTGGAATTTGTGTGTTTTTCACCGTGACAATCGGCACAGCCCACATCCTCGGCCGCATGTTTACTGACTTTCCAGTCGGCAACCTGCCCCGGTGTATGCCGCTGATGACATTTAATACACTTTTCCGAATCTGCCATGGACGGCGCCACCCAGAAAATCAGCCCGAACATAGCCAGAATCATTGTAAAAACAGCACTTCGCCACAATTTTTGTTTCATAACATTTCTCCTTTTTCTCCTCATAAAAAAATAAAATAATTCCTCCAAATGCTAAAGCAAAATGCCTGAAACAGTCGGATCCAAACTAACACACTATCATTATTTATTAAGTATAGATAATAACATATTAATTAAATAATGCAAACTTTTTTTAGGTTAATTTCAGGTTAATTTTCTCTGAACGGATATGCCGA
>JANTFH010000105.1 GCA_024763535.1 Thermodesulfobacteriota bacterium | reverse complement strand
CTGACATTACGACTACAACCGCGACCGGTAATGGCAATATCACTGATCTAGGTTCTCCCAATCCCGGGCAGCACGGCGTTTGCTGGAATACCACCGGAACACCAACCATAGCCGACAGCAACACAACCCAGGGAGCGGTTAGTGCAACCGGAGCCTTTACTTCCAATATAACCGGACTTTCACCAAACACCACCTATTATGTCCGTGCCTATGCGACCAATACCGAGGGTACCGCTTATGGCAACCAGGTTTCTTTTACCACCGGCACACAACCACCAGCCAACGCCCCACCGACCGTAACCACCCAGGCGGTCACAGACATTACCACCACAACCGCGACCGCGCATGGCAACATCACAGATCTGGGTTCACCCGACCCGACCGCGCACGGTTTCTGCTGGGGCACCAGTCACAATCCCGACCTGAGCGGGGACTATTACGATAATGGTGCGGCCTCAACGACAGGAACTTACACTTCCATAATTTCCGGAGTGTCCGCCGGAACCCAATATTATGTCAGAGCTTATGCTACTAATACGGAGGGTACCACCTATGGCAACGAAGTTTCTTTTACCACCAGAGCTGCCGCCATTCCAACCCTTAACGAATGGGGTATGATTTTGTTTATGGCCCTGGCCGGCTGGATTGCCATATTCAATTTGAAGCGCAAGTATGAGTAACCGGCACTGAAATGCAGCTCCCGCTGAAAATCTTTTTGACTTTCAGTTACCTGAGAAAACTTTTCAAAAACAGCCACTTGTATTAATTTGCAAGTGGCTGTTTTAGTTTAAATCTATCTGGATTTAGTTGACATTGATCGCAACTGAGATTACCTATAGATAAACTAAACCCGTAAATGCAAACCAGAAAGATCAAACCCATTGGTAAAGTGATGAAAACCTCTGTAAAAAAGCAAAAACAGGATCTCTGCCGCAATATCAACTCTGATGACATCGAACGTCTGGTTGGCGGTCGCCATCATAACCCGCATGCGATCTTGGGCTCGCATCAGCTTGACGATGAAAACTGGGTAGTTCGGGCCTGGCATCCGCGAGCCGTCAAAGCGGAATTCCGGCTGCCGGATCAGAGTATTAAAGTAATGAGCGTGATTGATGAACGTGGTCTTTTCGCCGCACCAATTGACCACCCAACCCCCGGCAGCACACTCATTTTCTATTTTATGGATGGTTCAAACTGGGAAACGGTCGATCCCTACTCCTTTTCTCCCAGCCTCGGTGAACTTGATCTGCACCTACTGCGGGAAGGTCGTCATCAACGCCTCTTTAACCATCTCGGAGCGATCTGCTGAAATCATCAAGGTGTTGACGGCGTCAGTTTCAGTCTCTGTGCCCCGAATGCCGAGCGGGTCAGCGTCGTCGGTGATTTTAATCAATGGGATGGCTTACGCACTCCGATGCGCTCGCTGGGTGAATCCGGTATCTGGGAAATTTCATTCCGAGAATGACCGCGGGAACTATCTATAAATATGAAATCCGCACAAAATCTGGTGATCTGCGTTTAAGAAGTGACCCCTTGGCTTTCAGTATGGAGTTGCGTCCGCAAACAGCGGCGATTGTTTTTGATCAAAATAATTTAGACTGGAACGATAAAGAGTGGGAAAAACAGCGGACGCCTCGCTGGCAATCTACGAAGTCCACTTAGGTTCGTGGAAACGCTGCCCGGAAGAAGACAACCGGGCTCTAACCTACCGCGAACTGGCGCCGCAGCTGGTAAGTCATGTCAAAAAGCTGGGTTTTACTCACATCGAGTTGCTGCCGATCAGCGAATATCCGCTTGATGATTCCTGGGGCTACCAGGTCAGCGGCTATTACGCGCCGACCAAACGCTACGGTAGTCCGGATGATTTCAAGTATTTCGTCGACTATTGTCACCAGCATGAGATCGGCGTAATTTTAGACTGGGTTCCAGCCCATTTCCCCAAGGATGATTTCGGGCTGCGTCTTTTTGACGGTACCGCTCTCTATGAATACGCCGACTCGAGCTTAGGCGAGCACCCTGACTGGGGTACACTGATTTCAATTTCAACCGGCCGGAAGTCGCAAATTTTCTGTCAGCCAACGCTTACTACTGGTTTGAAATGTTCCATATTGACGGCCTCAGGGTCGATGCCGTAGCTTCAATGCTCTACCTTGATTACAGCCGTTAAGAGGGCGAATGGCTCCCTAACCACCTCGGCGCGGCGGCTTGCAGGTCGTTCGGCGTATGAAATTATAAGGGAAATTTTATTATGGACGAAAAAAAGTTTGACCCCAAAAAATTACATAAGTTGAATAATCCCCAAAGATTGAAAGACATCCCTCCTGATTATGTCTGGGACAAATTGAACATAGAAAATGCAGACGTGGTTGTTGATATAGGTGCCGGAACAGCATTTTTCAGTATTGCCTTTCTCCAGCAAGCCAAACCTTCAAAAATTTACGCTTGTGATGTGTCGGAAATAATGATTGACTGGATAAAGGCAAATGTTGTTCCAAAATATCCTGATATAATTCCTGTGAAAACTGAAGAAGATTCCATACCCCTTGATGATGAGATCGCTGACTTAGTGTTTATGATCAACCTTCATCACGAAATAGATAGTTCAACTTTGATACTGGAAGAGTCGTATCGAATCTTGAAACCCGAGGGGAATATTTTTATTGTCGATTGGAAAAAGAAAGATATGGAGGAGGGGCCTCCAACGCGAATCAGATGCCTGCCTGAGCAGGTCAGGAAACAAATGATTGATTCTGGATTTAAGCGCGTTGAAATTGTAGATGAAATGCCAAAGCATTTTTTAGTCGTAGGGAAAAAAGAAGAGAAAGCGAGTATAAGACGGGACGGATCTATTTAAGTTACCAAGACCTGACAATCAGGCAGGCATTATGTCCCCCGAAACCAAACGCGTTAATCAGAGAATATTTTTTCCCGTCCTCAATCTCCCGGCATTCTGAAACAACATCAATCGGTGGCATATCAGTTTCTTTTTCATGGAAATTAATTGTTGGGGAAATAAACCCGGAGTTTAAGGAAATTATACTTGCAGCACAAGCAAGTGCTCCGGCTGCTCCAAAAGTATGTCCAATCATCGATTTTATTGAGGTGACCGGTGTGGATGAGCCGAAAACCCGATGAATCCCCATCGCTTCAATAAGATCATTTACTTTGGTGGATGTGCCGTGGGCGTTAATAAAGGCTATTTCATCTGATTCTATGCCAGCTTTATCAAGGGCCATCTTCATGGTTTTAGAAATGATCGTACCGGCAGGGTTTGGTGAGGTTAAATGGGAAGCGTCACAACTTGTCACTGACGATACAACTTCTGCCAGTATTTTGGCTCCACGACTCAATGCACTTTCGTAACTTTCCAGGACTAATACAGCCGCTCCTTCTCCCATAACAAATCCATCGCGGTGTAAATCGAATGGTTTGCTGGCAGATTCAGGGTCTTCATTGCAGGTCGATAAAACACGAAGGGCTTCGTAGCCACTAAAAACGAAGGAAGTTAATGCAGACTCACTCCCTCCGGCAAGAGCGGTATCGATGATACCGGCACGGATGGCATGATATGCGTCGTTGATCGCATATGAACCGGAAGCGCAGGCTGCCGCCGGGGCACTGCATGGACCATTGAGACCCCACTTTATGGCGACATTGCTGGCAGCCATATTGGGAATTAGGTTAGTGATGCCAAACGGGCTTGATCCGGAAGGTCCTTTTTTTAAGAATTTCAGGTAAGTCTCATCCAGTGAATCGTAGCCCCCACCGCCGGTGCTGACAAATACACCGATTTCATTTTCTTCAGGAATAACAAGCTCCGAATCTGCAATTGCCAGACTGCTTGCCGCGATGGCCAGATGAATAAATCGTGATGTTCTTCTGATTGTTTTCGCATTCATAAAATCGAGTGCTTCAAAATCATCTACAGCACAGGATCATCTACAGCACAGGCAATTTTACTTTTGTTTCTCGACGCATCAAAAGAAGTCACTTTTGCTGCTCCGGAAATTCCGTTACGCAAACTTGTTTCGAATTTTTCTTTACCGATAGCATTTGGTGAGATCACACCCATGCCGGTAATAACTACACGACGATTATTCAATCTTTTGTCTCTCCGTCTCTTTGTCTGATTTACTTGCCTGTATAAGTAAGGTGTTGCAATGATCTATCATAAATATTAATAAAAAAGCCTGTGGGATTTAAATGTTGCTTATTAAGTGAGGGGTGAGATTACTTCGATTTCAGTTTTTCCTCGACATAAGCTTTAACCGCGTCGGTATCGGCTTTGATAAGATCGAAGCGGCAGGGGAGGTTCTTAAGGGCCGCAATTGCGGGCGGGGCCGTCGGCGGTTGGCCGATGGCTTTTTCTACCGCATCCGGAAATTTTGCCGGGTGGGCCGTGGCCAGGCAGACGATTGTCCCGATTTTCGAATTCTGATCCCGCAGCCGGTTGGCGGCACAGACCCCGGTGGCAGTGTGGGGATCGAGGATATAGCCGGATTTCTGCCAGATAGCCTTAATTGTTGCCAGCGTTGCCGGATCATCAACCCGGGTCGCGCTGAAATCGGTCTGGACTGTGGCAAAGAGCTCTTCGCCTATTTCGAGTGAGCCGGAACCGGAAAAAACCGCCATCATCTCTTCAAGTTTTTTCGTGTCACAGTCATTCAAATAGTAAAGATAACGTTCGAAATTGCTGGCCCGCTGAATGTCCATGGAGGGGCTTAACGTCGGCTGGGCCTGAGCGGTGGCATAGATGCCTGTGTTGATGAAACGGGAGAGAATATCGTTGGCGTTGGTTGCCAGAAGCAGCCGTTTAATCGGTAGGCC
>JANTFH010000104.1 GCA_024763535.1 Thermodesulfobacteriota bacterium | reverse complement strand
GATCATAATTTTTTATTTCATTGACCAGTTCCATAACCGCACTGATCGCCGTATTAAAGTGCATACGGTCCTCAATATCGGCCCGTACCCGGGCAATCGTCTGGTGGGTTTTGCGCCGCAAAGCGCTATAGGCCGCCGGCACCTCGGCCATAGTGCCGGAAAAAGCCTTAACCTCACTTAAAGCCGGCAACAAAGCGTAAACCAGGCGCCAGAGACGATTTAAGAACCGCGAACCCCCTTCAACCCCCTGGTCATTCCACTCAAGATCAAGTTCCGGTGGTGAAGCAAAGAGGCTGAACATACGCGCTGTATCGGCACCGTATCTCTTGATCAGGGCATTGGGATCGACAACGTTGCCTTTCGATTTCGACATCTTGGCACCGTCCTTAATAACCATCCCTTGAGTCAGAAGCCGGGTGAAGGGCTCGGAAAAATCGATATAACCAAGATCCCTTAAGACCCGGGTAAAAAAGCGCGAATAGAGAAGATGTAAAATGGCGTGTTCAATGCCGCCGATATAGTGGTCAACCGGCAGCCAGCGATCAACTGCAACCCTTTCTAAAGGTCCATCTTCATAGTTGGCGCAGGCATAACGCATATAGTACCAGGAGGATTCGACAAAGGTATCCATGGTATCGGTTTCGCGCCGGGCCGGAGCTCCGCAAAGGGGACAGACGGTATTAACAAAACTCTCAACCTTGGCCAGTGGAGAACCTCCACTGCCGCCCAGATCAACATCCTCGGGCAGACAAACCGGCAGATCTTTTTCCGGTACCGGAACAATGCCGCAAGCATCACAGTATATTATGGGAATCGGCGTTCCCCAATAGCGCTGCCGAGAAACTCCCCAGTCACGCAAACGGTAGGTTACCGCTTTTTTGCCGATCCCCTTTTCGGTTAAATAAACAGCAATAAGATCAAGGGCCTTAAGGTTTTCACAGCCGTCAAAATCAGCGGAATTAACCAACCAACCCTCACCCGTGTAAGCCTCACTCATAAGGGCTGGATCAAGCGGCTCACCCTCGGGCTGGATAACCACTACGATCGGCAGATCGTACATTTTAGCAAATTCAAAATCACGCTGATCATGGGCCGGAACCGCCATCACCGCCCCGGTCCCGTAACCGGAGAGGACAAAATTGGCGAGATAGATCGGCATCTTGCGACCAGTCAACGGATTAAGGCAATAGCTCCCCGTAAAAACTCCCTCTTTCTCCAACTGGGCGGCATCCCGGTCACGATGCTCCTGGAGTCGCATTTTTTCGATAAAATCAGCAACCACTGCTTCCTGGCCGGTCCCTTGAGCAAGCTCCGCCGCTAAAGGATGATCGGGTGCAAGGCTCATGAAAGTGGCCCCAAAAAGGGTATCCTGCCGAGTTGTAAAAACCGAAATCTTGCAATCCCGGTCAGCCACGGCAAAATCGATCTCGGCACCGACACTCTTGCCGATCCAGTTTTTCTGCATGGTGATGACGCGTTCAGGCCAGCCCCCCTGCAAATCATCACAACCTGTTAAAAGTTCTTCAGCATAATCAGTTATCTTGAAAAACCACTGGCTTAAGTCCTTATCTTCGGTCTCTTTACCACAACGCCAGCAACAGCCGTTCTCAACCTGTTCATTGGCGAGCACTGTCTGACAATCTTCACACCAGTTGACCTTTGATTTTTTCTTGTAAACCAACCCTTTTTCCAGCATCTGGGTAAAAAAGAGCTGTTCCCAACGATAGTAAGAGGGGTCGCAGGTAGCCAACTCGCGCTCCCAGTCATAACTGAATCCCATTCGCTGCAGCTGGATACGCATCTCATCGATATTACGGCTCGTCCAGGCCGCCGGATGGACATCGTGGGCGATGGCCGCATTTTCAGCCGGCATACCAAAGGCATCCCAGCCCATTGGATGGAGGACATCACGTCCCAGCATTCGCTGATAGCGGGCGATGACATCACCAATCGAGTAGTTACGGACATGCCCCATATGAATCTTGCCGGAGGGATAGGGAAACATCTCGAGAAGATAGTACTTCTCACCACCAAGACCGGTGGCAAAGGTTTTCTCTGCAAGCCAGCGGGCCTGCCATTTTTTCTCTATCACATGGGGGTTATATTCAGCGTTCATCTTTTTTCCTAAATCGAATTATCGGCCTTTGCGCTTTTCCATCTTTTCCTGTTCTTCCTTACAGGCGATACACAACGGCGCCACGGGTCGGGCTTTGAGCCTTTCAATATTAATATCCTCACCACATTCAGCACAGATACCATAAGTGCCGGCATCGATCTGATCCAGAGCCTCATTGATTTTCTTGATCAAATGGGCTTCGCGGCCGCGAATCCTGAAAAGCAGATTGTGATCGGCATCAACACTGGCAGCGTCGACATCATCGTAGAGATCATCCTTATTGGTATGAATATCCCCATTTTTAAGCTTTTCTACCCGCTCCTCAACTTCCTTTTTCTTCTCCAGTAGATCCTGGCGGAATTTTTCAAGCTGTGCAGTATCCATTTCAGGTCTCCATAACTCTTCAAGTCGTCTTGCAATTAACAAGATCACATACTTACTTTTGAGATAGACCACTACCCGTATCCCGGAAAGAGATCCACCCCCCAAATAAATCTTCAAAATCAAAACCGGCGCCGTTTATACTATAAAGCAACCAGGCAAAGCAACTAAAACTGTGCGATATTCGCAAAAGCCAACCAGCAGGTCAGGATAGCGCTTCCTTAATAGCTGATGTAATCTGTCTAACCTCGTCGGCCCCGGAAATAAAAGGGGGCATAGTATAACATAGATTAGCAAAAGGCCGCAACCAGACCCCGCGCTCCACAACCCTCTCCTGAACTCTTCCGACATCTACCGGGGACCTGGTCTCGACCACGCCGATAGCTCCCAAAACCCGGACATCCTTGACCGCCGGTAGTTCTCTACAGGGTTCAAGGCCGGTTTTCAACAGGCCCTCGATTTCAGCAACCAACTCCTGCCAGGGAGAGTTTTCAAGCAGACCGATACTGGCCAGGGCAACACTACAGGCCAGCGGGTTGGCCATAAAAGTCGGCCCGTGCATCAACACTCCCGGCCCTTTTTGCGAAATCACCTCACTGACAAAGGCTTTGGTCAGGGTCGCGGCAAAACTCATGTAGCCCCCGGTCAAAGCCTTGCCGAGACAGAGAATATCGGGCGTTATGCCGGCATGGTTACAGGCAAAAAGCTCCCCGGTACGGCCAAAACCGGTAGCGATCTCATCGGCGATCAGGAGCAGGCCATACTCATCACACAACTCCCTTACTCTATTTAAGTATTGAGGATGATAAAAACGCATGCCGCCGGCCCCCTGGACAATCGGCTCCAGGACAATTGCCGCCAGCTCTTTATGCTGAGCCTTCACGAGATCTTTGATCTCATCCATCTCACACTCATCCCAGACCCCATCGAAGGCAATCTGCGGCGCCTTGACAAAAACCTGTTTCATCAACAGATCACTGAAGAGATGGTGCATACCGCCAACCGGATCGCAGACCGACATCGCGGCAAAAGTATCACCATGGTACCCTTGTCTAATTGTCAAAAAACGCTTTTTGGACGGCTTTCCCAAGGAAAACCAATACTGAATCGCCATCTTGATTGCAACTTCAACGGCCACCGAGCCCGAATCACAGAAAAAGACCCGGGCAAGCCCCGGCGGCGTAATGGCCAGCAGTTTTTCGGCTAAAAGAACCGCCGGTTCATGGGTCAGACCACCAAACATGACATGCGCCATATCTTCAATTTGGGCGCTCATCGCATCATTGAGAACGGGATGATTGTAACCGTGAATCACAGCCCACCACGATGACATCCCATCGATCAGCCGGCGACCGTCATGCAGGGTCAGGCGGGTTCCCGAAGCCGATTTTACAGCATAAGGCAAAATCGGCGCCGGAGCCGCCGAATAGGGGTGCCAGAGAACCTCAGCATCCCGTTTGATCAGATCATCGTAATTATCAGAATTCAAAACAAACTCTTTTTCAAACTTATCGTTTTTGACTGAGATATTTTTTTCGGCCCAGTTGACCTTCGGCATCGCGCTCACCGCCACGCAAAAGCTCTCGAACCTCAGAATCGCCGGCGGCAAAAGCCTTTTTCAAAAAATCGTGCGCGGCCCAATAATCAACATCCGCACCGCAGGTAAAGAAATCGACCGCCGCATAGCCGTGCTCAGGCCAGGTGTGTATCGCCAGATGCGACTCGGCAATCACAACCACCCCACTGATCCCGTGCGGCTGAAAACGATGAAAGACCGACTCGACAATAGTCGCTCCGGAAACCCGGGCCGCCTCCTTCATAAACGCCTCGATCTGTTCAAGGTCGTCAAGAACCTCTTCAGCACAGGAAAAAAGCTCTACCAGCAGATGTCGACCTAAGACTTCCATTCTCTAAAAAACCTGTTAAAACATTAAAATGTAATTACTCAGGTGCCAATAATTCAGGAGTTAAGTTACAGCGGGTAGCGGCGAACATCGCTTCGCCCCCTTCGAAGGGGACAGAGCTCAGCCCGGCTTGGGCTAAGGCCCTGCCTTGAGTTCTGTCCCCGTATCGAGACAGTTTAAAGACGACATCTGGATAGTTACAATAAAATTAAATCGAGTAGCGATTTTAAGAAACCGTCAGCCTTAATAAGTTTCAACTGACATGTCAACAAACTTTTTTCGCCTTGACTTTCGCCGACAGTCAAGAGATAGAGTAGTCAAGTCTCAAAGGATAGCGGCGAACTTTGCTTCGCCCTGCTTCGCAAAACGGATACCCCAAGGGCATTTATTTGCTACGCTCAGGCGCAAGCTCAGACCGGCTCGGGCTATTGCCCAGCCTTAGAGCAATGTCCCCGCAGCAGACTCTTTAACACAACTTTCTGACTTGTTATAACAGTCTGATTTTACAGCTTTAATCGCGTTATTTTAGGGTTTGATTTTATTTTGCCTTTCTCTGCGTCTTT
>JANTFH010000103.1 GCA_024763535.1 Thermodesulfobacteriota bacterium | reverse complement strand
TGCTGGAGATATGAGAAAAGTTCGGGAACTTTTTGAGCTTCATCTATGATGACACCTTGTTTCCCATAATGTCTAAGAAACATTCTGGGATCTTCTACCGCAGCCCTTCGGTCATCCAGATTTTCCAGGTTTACGTAGGCATAGGTTGGGAAGATATCCTTAACCAGAGTGGTTTTACCCGACTGTCTCGGGCCGGTTACGGCCACAATTGGAAACCCCTGAGCCATTGTCAAGATGTGATCTTTTATTGTTCTTGTAATCATAACGCTATATTAACTAAATCTTCAGTATTTTGTCAATATATTTTACAGAACAGGAATCAAATTCCGTAATTGTAAGAAAAACCCAACTTGAATCAGCCAGTTAATTCTTCCAAAAGTTTAGCGGGCGGCCCGGCCGGCGCGTTTACGGTCAATTTCTTTAAGCAGTCTTTTGCGCAGGCGAATACTATTAGGCATAACTTAAACCAGTTCATCATCATTGACAAATTCAATCGCCTGTTCCAGGGAAAAGACAATCGGCGGAGTCAGGATGACACTTTGGAGGAAATCGGGAGAAACCGGGGGCGTTTTTTACATTCCAAAAGTGCGGCCAACCTTTTGAAACAGCTTGGTCAGCGGTATGTTCAGTATATCAACCGTAAATATAAACGAAGCGGTACTCTTTGGGAAGGGCGGTTCCGTTCCAGTATTATTGACCAGCAGGCTTACCTTTTCATTTGTCAGCGATATATTGAAATGAACCCGGTTCGTGCCGGTATGGTTGCACACCCCGGAGAGTATCCCTGGTCAAGCTACCAGGTGAATGGTAAGGGGGCAAATTCAGCTTTGCTTACCCCGCATCCTCTTTACCTGGAGCTTGGTAGAGAGGCAGCTTGCGTACAGGGAATTGTTTCGAAATGAGCTGGAACATAAGAAAATTGATAAAATTCGTCAAGCGACAAATGGTAATTTTGCCCTGGGTTCCGACAAATTTTCCGGCGAGATAAGCGCAATGCTCGACCGCCGGGTTACTCCAGGCAAAGCCGGGCGACCCAGAAAAAAAGAACAATAAACTGTAGTTTGTTCCCGGCTCCTTATTTCAGGCTCTTCCCGAGTCCCTTCATCGGCGGCCGGCCCGGCGCAGCGCGCTACGGGAGAAATCTTCTATCTCTTTCTTACGATCAAAAATAAAGGTATTTTTCTCTTCATTATCGAGGAGATTGACCAGATAACGGCCGCTCTGGAGGTCGTAATGGAGTTCAGCCGTATACCACATACAGGGGACATCATAATAGTTGATCAAAAATCCTTCGGCATAACGCCATAATTTGCCATAGCGATCATATTTATCAACGGCAACGATACTCCAGCTGTCTTCATCAACATAAAACACCCGTTTTTTATAGATATGACGAAGGCCGGGCTTCAGTAGGGCTTCCACCACCCAGACCCGGTGCAGTTCGTAGCGCAGATAGTCAGGATTAAGATGCAGGGGCTGAATAATATCCTTGTATTTTAAAGCGGCACTGTGCAACCGATAGTTGTTGTAAGGGATATAGATCTCCCTTTTGCCCAAGAGCCGCCAGTTATAGCGTTCGGAACTGCCGTTGAACATATCGTAATCATCGACGGTACGAATTCCGTCAGAACCCGCGTCCGGGGTATCAAAGGATAGTTGCGGGGCCCGGCGCACGCGGCGCTGACCGGGAGCATAAGCCCAGGCTTTGCGGGCTTCGACACTCTGATTTAAGGTTTCATGAATCAAAAGAATACGCCCGGCAATGCGTGGCGGCCCCAAGATGGTATGCTTGACAAAGAGGATGACATTACCCATCTTCTCCGGGGTCATCCCCGGCAGACTGTATTGAAAGCGAGTCTCGGTCCTCTCCTTACCGAGATAGTAATCACCCGATCGGGTTACCGGAGTAAAAACACAGGTACGGTCAACGTAGTTGCCGCGCCAGCGCACAAGGTGGTTCCAGATCACCTGCAGACCATTTTCAGGTAGGGGAAAAGGTATGCCTTCGGCGGCGTTGAGCAAGCCGTTGCCGTCTTCGGTCAAGTGGGCCTGTAAAGCGATCCTTTTGGTCGCATCATAGATCCTCTGAGGCGCCGACATACTCCTCCGGCTGGGATAAATATTGAGAAAATAATTTTTATCGGCGGCCAGCAGGGCTTTACTGCCTTCCGTAAGCTGCTCGCTATACTCATGCATATTGGCCTGAGTAATCCGCATGAGTATTTTATCCTCTGCAAAGGGATCGGGGTGGTGAGCGCCGGCCTTAAAGTCTACCGGAATCTCGGTTAAACCACCGTCCCATGCGGAAATTGTACCCGCACTATTTCCGGCCCGCTCACCGCCTAACGGGGTCAGATCACGGCCCAGACGCTCTGCTTTTTCAAGCGAAATCGCAGCCTGCGGCCCAGTTGGACAAATTATTATGGAGAACAGTGAAATACAGGCAAGAAAAATAAATTTTTTCATGGCTTATCCTTAATAAAATGGTTCATTTATGATAGGATAGAAGGAGTCTATTAAGTATTTTTGCCTCCATTTCTATCGACTCTTTTACCATTAAATTGAAAAAAAAGGAAAGTATGAAAATCCAGCTGCCCGAACCGTCTGGACGGAATGTTGGTACGTGTTTTTTTATCAATCACAAACCTCACTCTAATGACGTTCACCCGAAAAGGTGTATCTGAATGGTTGAATTTTTCGGAGTTTAAGATTATATTGCCCGTATCGGACAAATCCCGAATAAAAAGTCGTAACTTTAACGGTTAAAATTGACCGGAAAAACTGTTCTCAGGCGGCCTCACAGTTTTTCCCGGATGTAAAGGCAAACGAAATTTTGTCGCAAAAAATATCAGCCGAACCAAAAACCATCTCCAACCTTCTTAAACCGTTCGCTCTCTCCCTGCGATGGAAGGTTGCGCTCTCTTTTTCCGGCCTGCTCCTGATTGTGGTGGCCCTTCTTTTCTTTGCCTTCATGCGCTATGAGAGAATTTTTCTCTCTCTGGAGAGTGAAAAAAGAGCGCAATCTCTGGCAAACAATATAGTTATCAATGCCCGAGACCCTCTGCTGAGTCAGGATGAACTGCGTCTAAGTTCCCTGATCGAATCGGTAACCCAGAACAACGAAGTTCAATACGCCTACCTCATAGATCACAAAGGATACATCCTCTACCATTCGGAACCGGACAAGACCGGTAAAGTACTGGCCAATGGCATCCCCGAACCGGCCAGGGGTATTATCCAGGCAGCCGTGCCGATTGCGGTTGAAAATATCAAAATCGGTACCGCCGTTGTCGGTCTCGGCGTCCATCACATCGATCAGGCCATGATGGAAACCGCCAAAGGTCTGATTCTGCCTCTGGGACTGGGAGCCGGATTAGGAATTTTAGGAATTTTCCTGCTGGCGGGAATTCACGTCAAACGGATAAAAAGACTGGAAGAGGCCATCCGGGCCTTGGGCTCCGGAGATCTTCTTGTTCAGGTTGAAGATAACAGCCTGGATGAAGTCGGCAAACTCACCAGACATTTCAACGAAATGGTCGGCCAGCTCCACTCGGCCCGGCAGCAGAATTTAAGAAACTTCAAGGAGACCGTCAGCGCTCTGGCGGTCGCTATAGAAGCAAAAGATGCTTATACACGGGGCCATTGTGACCGAGTCGCGCAAATTTCCGTGGCCATCGGTGACCGCCTTGAAATGGATGAGAAACTGTGCGAAGAGCTGGAGCTTGCGGCAATCCTTCACGATGTCGGAAAGATCGGCATTGAAGCCGGGATTATAGGTAAAGCGAGTTCACTCACAGATGAAGAATTTGCGGAAATGAAGCGTCATCCGGATATCGGAGCCAGAATTTTAAGTCCGCTTTCAACTTATCGGGAAGTTACTCTGTTTGTCCGCCACCATCACGAAAATTATGATGGCTCGGGCTATCCCGATGGTCTCAAAGGGGATGAAATCCCTCAGGCCGCACGAATTATACATCTGGTTGACGCTTTTGATGCGATGACCTCAAACCGCCCCTACCGCAAAGCCCTCTCCAAAGAAGAAGCACTCTTAAGAATAAAGCAGGAACGGGGAAAACAGTTTGATCCTATGGTCGTGGATATGTTACTACAGCTGGAAAAAGATGGCCGGATAGAAGCCATTTTCGAGGAGGTAAAACAATCAGAAAGGCAATAAAAACAGCCGGCATAGGGATTTTTCTTCTGCTGATGATATCCGCATGCGCGCTTACCGGATCCAGCACGGCACCCGAAGCAACTTTGCCAGAGACTACCAAACCAATGGTAACGGAAGCCGGAGTGGCAGATGACCTGTCAAAGTCAAAAATTGAAGATGAAACCCTGGCACAATGTACCAAGATTCTCCAATTGTCCCAGGCCGGCGAACATCAGAGCGCAGTCGAACTTGCCGACAAACTAAATAAGAAAGGCTATAAGTGCCCGGCGGAGATCGCGAAAAGAGTTGACTGTTCCAAAGCCAAACTTAATCAGGCTAATGCCTACGTCCTTGAGGCATTGAAACGCAAGAAAGAGGGTAAACTCCCTGAAGCTCAAGCCAATCTCCGGAAAGCCCTTGAAATTTATCCTAAATACTACTGGGCCAGAAATCTGCTCAAGAAAGTTGAGCGTTCTATCAATGTTCAACTAAACGGTTTACGGGAAGAATCCCGCAACCTGGAAGCCAACGGAGATCTGGATGGCGCCCTCTCTCTGATCCAGGATGCCATAGCTCTATCTCCTGCTGACAATGAGCTCAAAGCAGAGGCGGCAAGACTGCAGGGGACTATGAACCGCCTGCAGCAGACGGAAAAAAAACAGACATATATTAAAGAGATAACGACCCATATCGACCCCCCCCTTTCTGATGAGATTCAGAAACTTCTAGAAGATGAAGCGGCCGCACAATGCCGGGGTGAAGATGGTGCCAAACAACTACCGGCCCTCCGGGAGCGGCGTCAGGAGATCATCAGGAAAGGATTCAAAACAGCCCGGGAAGCCGAACAGAAAGATAATCTGGAACGTGCGGCCGACCATACAATGTGTGTACTGGAACTATCGACAGCCGAAGAGCTATTGACATCCGATATTGTTGAATTTGCCAGACTTCTGGGCCTGAAACTCTTCTCAGCCGGTAATTTTTCAACGGCCCGGGCGCTATGGAAAGGAGCTCTGCGCTTAAGCCCTGATAATATCAGACTCCAGAAGTACCTGGCTGAAGTTGAAGAGAGACTTGATAACTTAAA
>JANTFH010000102.1 GCA_024763535.1 Thermodesulfobacteriota bacterium | reverse complement strand
AAAGATGGCGTTCTGTTATAGTATTTCAGAGTAGTTGTCAATGAAAAATCATGGGGCTTTAATTTAAGTTGAAGAGAATTAAATCAGCCATAAAATGATTGACAAAGAGAAAAAAACGCATTAAAAAGCGCTTCGTGTTTGAACGGCCCGTTTTCAGGCTATGAAAATTCAGGCGGTGTAGCTCAGGTGGTTAGAGCATACGGCTCATATCCGTAGTGTCCGGGGTTCAATTCCCTGCACCGCCACCACATCTCATAACGACCGTCTCTTATATAGTAAGGGACGGTCGTTTTTTATTGATCTTAAAGCCGGAAAGTCCCTTCTTCCCAGCCGCAGCCAACCCGCGTTTCACATCAACTAACCCATCGGAACAAAGCAGACATCCTTCATACTGGCCGTCAGATTATCGGCCAGCAGTTCGAGCTCGTTTTTTACAGCCTCATCGGGACTGCCGTGACCGACTACCTGAGGCGGGATAATCTGCGCCTTCATATCCTCCAGATAGCTGTTTATTTTCGGGGTAATATTGACTTTCCAGCTGTTCTGATTAAAGGTTGCCATCGGCAGACCGTTTTTCTTTTTGCTGCGGAAAAGCATGAGGAAGTATTCGAGCCGGGGATAGATATTGGCATCGTAGGTCGGGGCTCCGAAAACCACTCCTCCGGCGTTCAGCATCTCCCCTAAAACCTGTCCCGGCTCAGCCGTCGCGGCATCGAAATATTTAACCTCGAGACCATTATGTTCGAGGCGGTGTTTAACGATCGCCCCCATCTCGTGCGTGCTCCCCCACATCGAACCGACAATCATCACCACTTTATCACCCTTCTCATTCTTGGCCCACTCCTGGTAGCGGCTGATAATCGACATCGGATTATTGCGATATACCGGGCCGTGTGACGGACAGAGTACATTAATACCCATACCTCCCTTGACCCACTTGTCGATCGCCTTGACCACATGCCCCAGATAGGAGGCGACAATCGTCCCGAGGTAGCGTTTGGCTTCCGGCCAGTAGACATCCAGATCTCTTTCATCGGCAAACAGGCCCTCATCCAGAGCTCCGAATCCGCCGAAGGCATCACAGGGAAAGAGCACCTTATCCTCTTCTAGATAGGTAAACATGGTATCCGGCCAATGCAGCCAGGGATAATTCAAAAAGCGCAGGGTCCGACCGCCGAGATCAATGGAGTCTCCATCCTTTATGGCGGTAACCCGCTCCCCTTCTCCGTAGAACTGTTCCAGAAAGTTTTTTCCTTTGGCTGTGGCCAGAACCTGAGCCTCAGGACACTGTTTATAGATCAGCGGGATAATCCCGGAGTGATCCGGTTCGAGATGATTATGAATAATATAATCGATCTCGGCCAGAGGTATAATCTCTTCAACCTTTTTAATAAAAGGTTCGGCGAAACCGTTGCGGGAGAGTTCAATCAGCGCGGTTTTATGCTCACCTTTAACCAGATAAGCGTTATAACTCATCCCGTCGGGCAGGGCCCACATCCCTTCAAAGAGAGGGTTGATGTGGTCATTGACCCCGACCCACCAGACACCGTCTATAATTTTAACCGCCCGAGAGGTATCACTTTTAACATTAGTCATCACTGGCTCCTTCCTATTTAAATTGTAAAACCACTTGTTAGTGTAATTTTAGACATCCTTAACAGAGAAATAAGAGTAAGTCAATACTGTTTAACGGCACTCTTTTTTCTAAATTAGATTACGCTTCGAAAAAACCGTCTTTCTTATCCAGGAAAAGAGCCCCTTTACGCAGCCTGGTCTCATAACTTACCATATCTTCGGCATCGGCTTCGACCGCGATCAACGCTTTTACCGAGGCTTTTTCCGCGTCACTTAATCGGCGGTAAAATTCAAGGTGCCAGATGATATAGTCAACCGTATTCGCCAGGGTATCACGACGCTTCCAGACGGGATGTATATAACTTATCTCCGGAGAATAGCCGAGCGCATTGAGATAGTTGAAAACCACCGTCAGATCGAGCGCGTCGAAATGATATTCGGAATCATAGATCAGTCGGTGACAACGCTGATAAAGAGGATTTTCTCGAACTCCGGCCCAGTAAGTTAAGGCTAGATAACGACGACTCAGCGCCAGCAGGCGGTCGATATTATCGAGGTCATTCAAGACCGGGCTCATGGAAACAAAAACCGTATCGTAAAGACCGGGAGCCTTAAAATCGCTAAAGTCCTGACAGATAACCGTAAGATTATCCACCCCGAGCTCATCTTTTTTCAGGAGAACCTGCTCAATCATCTTCTCGGAAACATCAAGCGCGGTCACCTGACGGCACAGTTCAGCAAAACTGAAACAGTGGGTTCCGGGGCCGCAGGAGACATCGATCACTTCAAGTTCGGGCCCCAGCATCCGGCGTTGCAGCATCCCCTCTTTCATCCACTTAAGTTCCGCGACAAAATCCTTATCCTCAGCAAAGTTCTGATAGCGTTTGGCCATCTTATCCCACTTTTTGGAGGCGGAAATCTTCTTCCGGGGCAGTAAATTTTTTCTCTGGGCAACATATTTGCGCCAGAATTCAGGGGTGAGCTCAACATTTAAGTCTGTCATCATTGATACCTCATCAGATTGACACCCTCGATAATTACAATTTTCTTGAATGGTACGCTCAACTATGTTAGTACAACCCGCTACTCATTCAACCTTGAAGCTTGAACATTGGGAATACATATCTACAGGAGTTTTCTACAAGATGAAAGATGATTATCGTTTTTTACGGGCCTGCCGCCGGCAGGAGGTTGACTGTACACCGGTCTGGATGATGCGTCAAGCCGGGCGTTATCTGCCGGAATATCGGGAACTGCGAAAAAAACACTCTTTCTGGGAGATGTGCAGAACCCCGGAACTGGCAGTTGAAGTAACCCTGCAGCCGCTTAGACGTATGGAAATTGATGCGGCAATTCTTTTCTCCGATATCCTCGTACCGCTGGTACCGATGGGTGCCGCGATCGAGTTTTATGAAGGTAAAGGGCCGGTTGTCGAAAAACCGATTCGGACGGCGGCCGATCTTGCCAATTTACAGGTTATCGATGCCAACGAAACCGTGCCTTTTGTCATGGAGGCAATCAAGATTCTCCGCCGTGAACTTGAAGGCAAAGCTCCGCTAATAGGTTTTTCCGGGGCCCCTTTCACACTCGCCAGCTATCTGGTTGAAGGCGGCGGTTCAAAACAGTATCAGCATGTCAAAACCCTGATGTATGCTAATCCGGAAGTTTTCCATAAACTGATGGATATGATCAGCGATACCGTCATCTCCTATCTCTCGGCCCAGATTGAAGCCGGGGCCCAGGTGGTGCAGCTCTTCGACAGCTGGGTCGGCTGTCTCGGGCCGCTCGACTATCAGGAGTATGTCTACCCCTACAATCGCAAGATTTTTCAGGCTCTGGAAGTTTACGACGTACCGAAAATCCATTTTGCCAATCAGGCCTCGACCCTGCTGGATCAGGTAGTCGCCGCCGGGGGTGATATCATCGGCATCGACTGGCGCCAGGATCTTAAGAAAGCCTGGGAGACAGTCGGACCGGAGCGCGGAGTTCAGGGCAATTTCGAACCGATTGCTCTGTTTGCGCCGATTCCCGAAATCAGAAAACGGGTCAAAAGAATTCTCGATCAGGCGGGAAACCGCAATGGTCACATCTTCAATTTAGGCCACGGGATTCTGCCGACCACCCCGATCGACAACGCCAAAGCCATGATCGACGCGGTACATGAATTTTCTGCCCGATAGTCTGACAGCCGCAAAAAGCAGGAAGCTAAAAGTATGAAATACATCAGCACCCGGGGCCGGATCGAGCCGGTCTCCTTCAACCAGGCGGTAATGATGGGACTCGCCAGCGACGGCGGTCTCCTGTTGCCGGAATCGATCCCGACCTTTTCCCGGGATGAGATTGATGAACTGGCAAAACTCTCTTATCCGGAACTCGCCTTTGCCGTCTTCACCCGCTTTATCGGCGATGATATCCCCGCAGACGATCTGCGCCGCCTTATCCAATCAAGCTACGCCGCTTTTTCGACCGAACTCGTGGCCCCGCTAAAGGAGGTCGACGGGCTCTATATTCAGGAACTTTTTCACGGCCCGACTCTGGCCTTCAAGGATGTCGCCCTGCAGTTTCTCGGCAATCTTTTTGAGTATCTTCTGCAGCGGGAAAATAGATCCCTGAACATTATCGGTGCCACCTCGGGCGATACCGGCAGCGCCGCCATTCACGGCATCCGGGGTAAAGAGAATATCAATATCTTTATCCTCCACCCGCACGGCAAGGTCAGCCCCGTTCAGGAAAAACAGATGACCTCGGTTCTGGATGACAATGTCTTTAATCTCGCTATCGAGGGTAATTTTGACGACGGCCAGCGGGTAGTCAAAGAGATTTTTGCCGATCTTGAATTCAAACAGCGCTACAGTCTCGGCGCGGTTAATTCGATCAACTGGGCCCGGATCATGTCCCAGATCGTCTACTATTTCAGCGCCTACAGCCAACTGCCGTTTGAAGACCGTAAAGATTTCACCGTGGTGGTACCGACCGGCAACTTCGGCAACATCTTTGCCGGCTGGATGGCAAAACAGATGGGCCTACCGATTAAACGGCTGCTTCTGGCAACCAACGCCAACGATATTCTCTCCCGGTTCATCAACACCGGCATCTATGCCACCGCTCAGGCCCAGCCGACGTTAAGCCCCTCCATGGACATTCAGCGGGCCAGCAATTTCGAACGTTATCTCTACTATTTGAATGACTGCGACACGAAGAAACTTGAAGAGATGATGGCGGTTTTTTCCGGTTCCGGTTCACTCGAAATCGGCAAAGAGCTCTTTGCCAAAGTCCAGACCGATTTTAACGCGACCCGGGTTGATGATCCGGCAACGCTGGCGACAATTAAGGATATCTGGCAGAAAACCGGCTACATCCTCGACCCCCACACCGCCACCGGGGTCTGTGCCGCCAACCGTCTGCGAGACCAGGAATCGAAAATCGGGACAATCGTCTGCCTGGCCACGGCCCACCCGGCAAAATTTCCGGATGCGGTAGAAAAAGCCATCGGCCAGCCGCCGCTGGCCCCGCCCGCAATTGCGGCCCTTGAAGACCTCCCCTGCCGCTTCGATCTTATCAAAGCCGATACCGACGCGGTTAAAGCTTATGTCGATGAATAACTGAAATCGAAGTAATCTCACCCCTCACTTAATAAGCAACATTTAAATCCCACAGGCTTTTTTATTAATATTTATGATAGATCATTGCAACAC
>JANTFH010000101.1 GCA_024763535.1 Thermodesulfobacteriota bacterium | reverse complement strand
GAGTGGATGAGTTGGTCGTGAAAATGGCGTGAGCCGGACAAATTTTGTCAAATTGAGAAAAAATCTGTTGTTTTACGGCCGGGTCTTCGGGAACTGATTCACTGATCAGGTCGGCCTTTTTGCCGGCGGTTTCCGGGTCGCGGGTAAAGTTTATCCGCAAAAGTCCGGCATTAGCCTTTTCCTGTTCTATTCGATTTTTATTTACAAGGTGTTCGGCAAGTTTAGGCAGTCGCGCTTCGGCCCCTTTAAGAGCCTGGTCAAATGCATCATAAATGGTTACATCAAATCCTGAAACCGCACAAATCAGTCCTATCTGCAGGCCCATGGTTCCGGCCCCCAAAATTAAGACTTTTCTTATTTGGTCATTTTGCACTATGGTTTTCTCCCTCATCGGGTTTGTTTTAGGCCAGCATGCCGCCGTCGCAGATAATACTGGTGCCGGTGGTGAAGGAGGCGGCATCGGAGACGAGATAGAGGACGGCCCCGGCGATCTCTTCGGGCTGGGCGTAGCGGTTCAGCGGAATCTGCGCCAAGGCCATATTGCGGATCTTATCTGAAGAGATAATGGCGCTGGCAAATTTGGTGTCGGTAAGTCCCGGGAGCAGGGCATTGACGCGGATTTTTTTCGGCGCCAGTTCCCGGGCCAGGGTCTGGGTCATATTGAGGAGCGCGGCTTTGGTGGCGGAATAGATTCCCTGGTAGATACCGGGTCGGATAGCGTTGACGGATGAGACGTTGACAATCGCTCCGCCGTTCTGCATCAGGGGGACGGCGTATTTCGTCATAAAAAACGGCCCTTTGATATTAACGTCCAGGGTTTTGTCCCAGAGTTTTTCATCGGCGGTTATCATTTCGCCGAAATGGGGATTGGTGGCCGCGTTATTGATCAGGATATCGAGGGTGCCGTATTTTTCGACGATTTTTTCATAGAGAGCCTTGATCTGAGCCGGATCGCCGGTATGGCAGGCCAGAGCCTCAGCTTTCTGTCCCGATTCCCGAATTGCGGCGGCGGCCGCTTCCAGGGTTTCGGCCTTGCGGCTTACTAAGATACATTGGGCCCCATATTCAGCCAGTTTTTGCGCGATGGCGAGACCGATTCCCCGGCTGGCGCCGGTGATAACCGCAGTTTTTCCTTCCAGATTAAAATCGTTCATAATATTGCTCCTTCTGTTGTTTGGAAGCAGGGGTTGAAATTATCCATCTCTGTCTGTGTGTGTCCGTGTGCGTCTGTGGCAAAAAACAGATCATAAAGTTGATGATTCGATAACCTTGATAGCCGTTTTCTCTAAAGCGTTGACGGCGTAAATCAGGGTCGCAAAGCGCGGGTTGGTTGTGATCTTGTTATAGTAGCGGTAATAGATCTGCTGGGCGATAACCGCCAGCCGGAAGAGGCCGAAGGCGTAATAAAAATCAAATTGCGCTGTACTGCGGCCGGTCTGCATTTCATAATGAGCAAGAATCTCCTTTCGGGTCCAGGCTCCCGGCATATTGGTGGGCATGGTTCGGATCATTTTCATATAATCGGGATCATTTTCCTCAACCCAGTAGGCTAAAGAGTTGCCGAGATCCAGCAGCGGGTCGCCGTAGGTCGTCATCTCCCAATCCAGGATCCCGATAATTTTTTCCGGCCGCTCGGGATCTAGCACAACATTGTCGAACTTGTAATCGTTATGGACGATGGTAGGCTGAGCAGTATCCGGCGGCATCTTCTCCTTGAGCCAGGCCATAATCACTTCACAGTCCGGGGCGTCATCAGTTTTAGCCCTGCGGTAGCGCTGGCTCCAGCCGTCTACCTGCCGCTCAACATAGCCTGTGGGTTTACCGATAAAATCGAGGCCGGATTTCTGCACATCGATACTGTGGATTTTCGCCTGCAGATCGGTAAGATTGCGGCATAAGTCGCGGGCCTTGTCGGCAGAAAAGGGAAGTTCCGGCGGCAGGTCTTTACGCAGGATTATGCCGGAGAGTTTAGCCATAACGAAAAACGGAGCCCCGATGATTGACGTATCTTCGGTAAAAGCCAGCGGTTCCGGGCAATAGGGAAAAACGGGATAGAGGGCTTTTAAGACCCGGTACTCCCGGCTCATATCATGACCGGCTTTAACCTTGGCGCCGACCGGCGGCCGCCGCAGCACCATCTGACGCTTGCCGATCTCAACCATATAGGTCAAATTGGAATAGCCGCTGGGAAACTGGGTAATCCTGATGTCGCCGCTAAGATCCGGGATATTATCCTGCAAAAATTTTTTCACGGCTACCGGATCAATCTCTTCTCCGGCTCTCACGGCTCCGGCTTTATCGGTTATCTGCATACGCTTATTTCTCCTTTTGTTTAAACTTTAACCAGGCAGAACGCTTCAACCATGGCGATCAGGTGATCGGCAAATTGGTCGACTGATACATTCAGCTTTCGGTATTTCCAGCGTTTAAGGTACCACTCCTGCTGCATAGCCTTGATCATGCTGGCGGTAAGTTCCGGGTTTTCCGGGGTGAAAATATTTTGTTTTGTGCCCTGAATCAGAATGTCGGTTAAAATGTTCTGAGTATACTCTTCCATCGATTTTACGGCGGCAAATTCGCTCGGGTTGATGTGCCGGGCCTCCATGAAGGTGAAATAGAACCAGGGCCGAAAAAATTCGGAGAGGAAAATGTGCGCCCTGACTACGGCCTCAAGTTTTTTTCTCGGGTCCTCATGGATTTCAACAACTTCAGCGAAGGTTTTGCTGATAATCAGCCAGCCCTGGCCCTGGATCATCTCGAGCAGTTTTTCCTTGTCGGTAAAATAGGCGTACAAAGAGCCGAGGCTCATGCCGGTTTCCCGGCTTAAAGCCCGCATATTCAGGGCTTGAAAACCTTTTTTATAGGTGATGCGAAAAACCGCGTTAAAGATTTTTTCGAGATTATTGACAGCGGTCTTCTCTTTTTTAACCCGAATACTTTCCCGGTTATTGAGAAATACCTCGCGGGCGATATCCCGGTTCGACAGCCCGTAATGCTTAGTGAATTCCAGGTAGTTCATTAGCCCTTAAATATTCAGTTACCGTTTCGAACCGTCACGATGTGGGGACAGAATTCAATTCTGTCCCCGGTAATGGAAAGCGAAGCGGAGTTCGCTCTATTTGCAGTAGCATAACAGTAATCAAACCTAATATTAACTTAATATTCGACTTAATTATTTCTGTAACTTTTCAAAATCCGTTTCGCCAATGAACTTTTATGCACCTCATCGGCACCGTCGTAAATTCGGGCCGCCCGTTCGTGGCGGTAGAAAAAGGCTAAAATTGTGTCGTCAGTCATGCCTAAGCCGCCGTGTACCTGCAGGGCCCGGTCGACGATTTTGTTCATGGTGTTGGCGACGACAAATTTAATCATCGAGACCGAATCGCGAGCTTTGGCGGCCCCGATTTTATCAATCTGCCAGGCCGAATTAAGCGTCATTAGTCGGGCCGCCTGAAGTTCAGAGGCTGATTCGGCAATCCAATTCTGCACCGTTTGGCGCTGTCCCAGGGTGGTACCGGTGGGGGAGATGACCCGTTCATTGGCGCGTTGGCAGAGCAGATCGAAAGCCCGTTGGCAGATGCCTAGCCAGCGCATGCAGTGATGAATCCGGCCCGGCCCGAGGCGATCCTGCGCCATAACAAAACCCTGACCTTCATGGCCTAAAAGATTGGTCTGCGGCACCCGGCAGGATTCGAAGAGAATCTCGCCGTGGCTGAAATAATCATCGCCTTCATGGCCCATAACCGGGATGTTGCGGACCCGGTTAAAACCCGGAGTATCAGTCGGCACGATTATCATGCTCGCCTGTTTGTAGGTTGAAGCCTCGGGATTGGTAACTGCCATTGTAATTGCAAAATCAGCCCCGTCAGCGGCGGTAGTGTACCATTTGTGGCCGTTGATAATGTAGTCGTTACCATCCTTGACGGCGGTGGTTTCGAGCATCACCGGGTTGGAGCCGGGCATATCGACCTCGGTCATGGCGAAACAGGAGCGGATATCGCCTTTGACTAAAGGATTGAGATAGCGCTCTTTCTGGGCGGCGCTGCCGTGTTCATGCAGAATTTCGACATTGCCGGCATCCGGGGCCTGACACCAGAAAACAAAATGTCCTAAAGGCGAGTAGCCCAGAGCCTCGGAAACCAGGCCGTGTTCGAGCAGCGAGAGCCCCATGCCGCCGCATTCAACCGGGAAATTGGGGGCCCAGAGCTCCATCTTTTTGACCATCTCCTGTTTTTCCCGGATGACCGGCAGCATTTCACTGAAATCCTTGACCAGAAATTCCGGCTCCAGCGGCACCAGTTCCGCCTTCACGAACTCTTTGATCATGGCAACGATTGTTTGTATCTTTTCTGAAGGTGCAAAGTCCATAGTTGTAAATCCCCCTAAATTATCTGTTTTGGTTTATTAGTCTCGCTTTGGGATATAAAAACCCTCGCCTTCAGGCGACTCATTATTTTTTTGCAACCACGAAGAGCACGAAGAACTTCCGTTCGACTTTGTAGTCTTCGTGCTCTTTAGTGAGCAAAGCGAACGGGTGGTTTTAATATTTTTATAGAGAGTTGATATATTAAAATTCAACTTTCTGAGTTGTATAACAGATAGATTTTGTTAACTTAATCTGTGGATATGGGAATCGATTTTAAGAAATTATTCCCGCCAAGACGCAAAGACGCAAAGGATTTCAAGTGCTTTAGATATCTCTTGGTTTTCTTGGCGCCTTTGCGTCTTTGCGGGAGGCCTTAAGGTGTTTAATTTTACAAAGAAAACCCAAGTCAGAAAGTTGAGTTAAAATATTCTTGGGGTCGGGCTCTCAGCCGACTTTTGAACCTGCTGGATTCCAACCGGTAGTCGGATTCAGTTTTTTCGTTTTGTTTGTGAAATACTCTATAAATTCAATGACATCGGCGTTGACGCCGATATCAGCGTGGCGGAATATTGGGGCCTTGGGGTTTTGGTTGATGGCGACCACAAATTTTGAATTTTTCATACCCGCCAAGTGTTGCGAAGAGCCGGAGATGCCGCAGGCGATATAGAGTTCGGGTGTGACCGTGGCGCCGGTTATGCCGACCTGATGTTCATAGCCGATCCAGCCCATATCCACAAGCGGCCGGGAAGCACCGACGGCGGCCCCGGGAAAAGATTGCGCGAATTTGTGGATGATTGCCAAATTTTCTTTTTCCTTGATGCCCCGGCCCGCGGCAACAATGATTTTGGCATTTTTCAGGGCCTGATTTCCCGCATCTTTTTTAATGATTCGTTGAGGTTGAATCCGGT
>JANTFH010000100.1 GCA_024763535.1 Thermodesulfobacteriota bacterium | reverse complement strand
GACCCTCTTCACCCAGACTCGGAATACTGACATAGACCCGATTAAAATTATAGGCACAGGCACCAAGGGCCTCTTTGGCCTGGGCTCGGCAATTCTGAGCCTCTTTATTAGCCGCCGCATAGCAGGAATCTTTGTCGGGACCATCAGCCATGGCAGCGCAAGCAGCCCGAGCCGAATCTAAAGTTTTTGTACAAACGGCCAGATCTTTTTCCAACTCCTCCTCGCAGTTTTTATCGATTGCGTTAACGCCTGCCAGATCAACCCGTGGAAACGTCCGCAGGTGCGCCGGTTCACCGGTAACGTAAACGCTGAAAATATTGGATAATCCACTGACATAATACCAGACATTCTTGGCAATCAGAAAACCACTGCCGGGAAAGAGACGGGCTCGGCCGATACCGCCGAAAAAGTTACTCTCCTCTTTGTTCAACTTGATGGGATCGTCTAAAAATCCGCTGAACCAGGGCTGAATCCTGGCCAGATCGGCATCTTCCAGTTGGGAAACGATACTGCTGTCACCTTTTACTTTAACAACGTCGATACGGTAACTCAGGCGGCCTGGCGGCGGCAGGGGATCAACAAATTTGAGGATTCGCTTATTCGTCATGTCGGGTATGGATGGAGCCCCAACATCATCACCGCCAGCCTCACCGATATTAAGCAAGACCCAATCAGCTGATTCATCATCTGTGGCGTCATTATAGATTTTCTTGGTCTCATCCGATCCCTGGCGCCAGAGGCGGTAAAAATATTTAACCCGGGGATCGCTATCAACCTCCTGATTGGAGGAGCGGTAAAAGATGATTTCGACCGACGGCAGATTGATACTTTTGCTGCCCATGGACAGGGTATTGACCGCTTCGCCGGATTCTAAAATTTTGATAAAGGGCGGATCAGGGGCCTGAGATTTAACAAAAATATCGGGCCGCATAAGCGAGCTGTAGTCACCAACCCCAAGAAAGGGGATCGGGCCGGTCTGTATTTCGAAACGCCTGAACTGAAGATCCGAAAAATCGGCCAGTGCCTGTTTGATCTGGACATTATGCCGAGCTTTTTCCATAGCCATTTCAGTAGCATAGTGAAAGGCATTATCACCCCGGATATTCAGGGCTTCATCAATCTCCGCGGCCGGAACCCCGTTATCGATCATTAGCTGTTTCAGATCGACTACCCCCTGGGCCGTGGTTGTCTCATTCATGCCGAGATAGTATTTACGATAGATCTCTTCAGCCGAAGGAAAAGGCGGCTGCTCTTTGCTAACCACCTGACTGATCGGTTCCTCATCGGCGCTGATACCGAGATCGGTCATCAGATCAGTCCAGGTTTTGGTGTAGGTGGGGTCATCGGAGGCGTAAGCCGGGGCGACCAGGAAATCCATAATTTTAAGACCGACACTCCGTAAAGCCTGCAAATTTGTCGGCGGCCAGAGCGGGCCGTAAGTTGTCTGTTGATTCTTGTAGTTTGCGGTCATAAAACTGTTGAGCAACAGGTAGGCCTGAAAGGAGTTAAGCTGGGTCGTGGAGGCCAGGGTCGGCGGATCGGGATTTAAGGTCCGACCATGATTAAAGAGGACAATCGGCAGTACACTCATGGGATCGAGCGGGTTGGCCCAGGCCAGGTTGACCCGACTCTGCAAGCCATCGAGCAACTGCATAAAAGTCGGCCGCTGAGGTGTCCAGTTAAAGGCAAAACTTACATCATAGAGAACTTCAATCAGGGAGATGCCGCCGCCCCGGGTCAAGCGTTCAGCATAAAACTGAACCCCGAAATCGCGCATACTGGTCAATCCCGACCCTTCGACAAAAGGATTAAGCTGGTTGCCGAAAGCATCAAGAACGCCAGCCTCGTTGCCGCCAACCAGGATCATAGTATCAATAATAACCTGGCGGGCCTCTTCGATACTGATGTTGCCGGCGACATTGCCAACGCCACGAGAAAGAACGCTATGAAGACTGGCCCCAGGTGGTTTGGTGGGATCGAAAACCAGGGATCGGGTTTCGATTTCGCCGAGGTCAGCGATCACCCCATTGGCCGTGGCAATCGCCATAGAAATCAGCTCATGGTTTGGCGCATTGATAAGCAACTGGTAGTTACCGGTGGGAACATCTGGGAAGTTGAAAGTTCCGGCAAAATTGGTTTTAACGGTCAAACCGGTTCCCTGAAGGGTAACCAGAGCCCCGCTTATAGGTTGGCCGCTCTCCGGATCCATAACTTTTCCAGTCAGGCCGGAATAACCCTGATTAACCGTAAAAGCCAGCATTGAGACCGCAGTTTCACTGCCGCTGGTCACAGTAATGCCGCGGTTGCCGATCTCGGCGTGGGCGGCAACCGTAATATTGGCGGAAAGTTCAGTTGGACTACTGACAACAACCGTATTAACCGTAATCCCGGCACCGAAATCAACCTGGCTGAGACCGGAAACGAAATGGGTGACAAAATCTCCCGAACTCTGGCCGCGAATCACAATATTCCGGGTCTCTCCCTGTCTGGCAGAGCTTGGCAAAAGCTCTGTAATCAGGGTTGTGGTAATCTGTTGCGGCTCTTGCGTAACATCCATATTAACCGCACCGGTTACCCGGACATTACTCTTTAAAGATGGGCTTTCGGGATCATTTACGACAAGCCGCAAAGCGTCAGATTGTGGACTGGGAGCTATGTTATTAACGGTAATAACAACTTCAGATGAGTCAGAAAGCGCACCATCATCAGCCGTGCAGGTGACAGTATAGCTACCGGCCTGGCTGAAATCCGGGGCAAAAGTGAGAGCCCCGGTAGAGGCCACAAAAATAGCATTTTCGGGTAGAGGTTCGGCTGTCAACTGCAAGGTGTCGTGATCTGGATCACTGGCCGTCACCGTTACCGTCAACATTTCGCCTTCATCAACACTGACTGTAGCCGGCACCGAAATCTCCGGTGGCCGATTTACTTCATTTATGGTTATCAAAACGTTTTTACTATCAGTATAACCTAAAGGATCACGGGCCGTAAAATTCATTACATAAACCCCCTGCTGACCCGGTTCTGAAGCGAGTGTAAAAACACCCTCGGCCCGCAAGCCCGGAGTGACCGCAAAATCGGCGTTGGCAAGTCCCGGAGTTGCGGCAATAGTCACCATTTCACCATCGGGATCGCTGGCTGTAACATTGACAATTGCCCGACCGCCGGAATCAATGGTTATATTTTCCCGGTCAACCATAACTTCAGGCGGATGCTGGGGAAAAGAGCCGGCCGCTTCAATCGTAATGACAACCGCAGACGGAGCGCTGGCAGCCCCATCATTATCGGTCACAACCAGAGTAAAGTTATAGATGCCTACCGGAAGAGTGACTTGGGGGTTTATCACATCAGCCGGATCAGGATTTCCGGTCCAGGTATAGGTTATAATTTCACCATCCGGATCGTACGAAGCAAAACCATCAAGAGTAATGGTCATTGCAGTTTGTTCAGGCTCAAGAATATAGGCCCGATTCCGGCCGGCATCCGCTTGAGGTGGAAGATTTTCACCACTGATCTCACCGGTTATTTCAAACAGGGTAAAATCAAACCTTCTTCTTTGTGGATTAAGAAAACGCCATTGCCTGGTAACCGTCTTTTCTCCCGGCAGTAGTATTTCGGGCTCAGTATAATCAAAATATGGTTTGCCCTCAGCGGTAAACCCGTCCGGATTTGCCAAAGTAACCCCGGGATCGCTGATTGAGTCAATAACTACCCGAAAAGGAGCCAACAAATTCTCTTGAGAGATATTAATCAGAGAGATATCGACATAGCTTTCCAAGGTCAAACGATCATAACGCAAACGTCCTTTATCAAGTTCCGTAAGTTCTGTGAGATCCGCAGCCATTACCTGAGATATCCAAAGGGGATAAATAAGACCGATCAGTAATATTGAGATCGTCAAGAGAAACAATTTTCGGCTCATTTTTGTCATCTCCCAGTAATTTGCCATAGTTACTATAGTGACCTGAATACTCGAACAAAAAAAAGGCCGGGTACCTTAAAATATAAGGCAACCCGGCCATCTTGCATTAGAATAAACGCAGAGACTTCAAGACCCGAGGTTTTCCGACCCCGCCTCGCGACAGGTGTGGCATTCTCAGATATAATTAATTAAACATAATTAGGTGATTATAACGAAGATGTCAAGAATATTTTCACTTGTTTTATTCGACCCGCAAAAAGGCCGTATAAACGATCCCAACCTTAGCAGCAACTTCTCACAAATTGGCCAGGCCCTCCTAACACACTGTATATACAAGTATTTTATAATTTCGTCTTGACAAGGCAAGGCTCTGGGTGCTACCAAGCAAATCTTATTAGGTTCTTACGATAAGTTTTATTCAAATCAGAGTAACCTGTTTAGATCCGGCTCGGACGGCAAGATCTTTCCGGACAAATCTCCTAGCGTTTCCCGGAAAGATGGTCGATCAAGCCCATAATACCGCGAATTATACGAACTTCACGATGCGTCATTGAGGCTCGACCGAAAAGGCGGCGGAGATATTCCAAGAGATGGTCGGGATTGCTTTTGTCGAGGAAATCATTAGCATTCAGGGTCTTACGGAGATGGCCGTACATTCCCTGCAATTCGCTATGGGTGGCAAGTTCTGTCGTTGATTGAGGGGCTCGATCAGCACTTTTTTTTCGCCCCAGTTCATAACCATACAAAAGCACCGACTGGGCCAGATTCATAGAGGAGAAATCCGGATTTAAGGGAATTGATGAGAGGATATGACTATGCCGGCGCTGCTCGCGGGCGAGTCCGAAATCTTCACGGCCGAACATAATTGCAACCGCTGTCTGACGGCCCAGTTCATCGATCTTTTCCACAGTTTGGGCCGGGGTATAGACGGGCTGACAATATTTCCCAAGACGAGCCGTAGTTCCGACCACGAGCTTGAAATCAGCCAGGGCCTCGTCAAGGTCTGTAAAGACTTCAGCCCGTTCCAACAAGTCATCAGCCCCGCAACTCAAGGCCCGGGCCGGATCTGAGAGATGGTCACAACCGGGAGAAACCAGCAAGAGACGACCCAGATTAAAGTTCTTCATGGCCCGAGCCACAGCCCCGACATTCTTGTTAAGTTTTGGTTCTACCAGAACAATGGCCAACTCCGGCCAGCTAGTTATCATAGGTCAATACAAGTTAATTTTAACGTAAAAGGTAATTACTCAGCGTCCGGGTGCTCAGGCGGTTTTTCTCCACTTCTTAAGCTCAATTTCTGTTTTTCCAGCGCTCATTCCGCCCAAATTGCTAACTCGCGCTAAGGCGCTCAAACAACAG
>JANTFH010000099.1 GCA_024763535.1 Thermodesulfobacteriota bacterium | reverse complement strand
CGAAAGAATACAATAGGCGTGCCTGCCTACCATCTTATCAGCTCTCTTTCACACCCCCATTCCAAATCACTAATAATTACAAAACGTTATAAATACATATAATAAATTGAATAATTATATATTAAAAAAAATACGATAGCTGACAACTTAAATTGTAAAGAATATTGTGCAATATTTAGCTTGACTATTACAGTTCATTAATATAGAAAACCGTGTCTTAAAACTATAAGCAAACTCTAATGTGATTAGCATCAGAGCAATCGGTTTCCCTTTTTCATATTTACAATATTTACAATATTTACAATTGAAAACCGGCAACTGAAAAACCAGAAACAGAAAAAGGACTATTTAGATGGCTGAATTACAATGGCGACGACTGCAGCTTGTGGCCGGGCTGATACTGGTATGCTGCCTGATGGCAACCTCCGGATGGGCTCTGGAATTAGGTGGAGCTGATTTATCTCTGCACAGTACAACCGAGTATCGGCTGCAATGGTCTGACCAGCCCGCTGATTTCATGGTCAATGACGATAACGATGATCAGGATTTTTTTGAGACCCTGAATATTGATGCCAACTGGGAAGATCTGGGCTTGACTTTTACAACCATGTTAAGCTATGCCAAGGATCTGGACGGCACCCGGGAGGGTTCAATCTTCCAGGACTATACCGACAGCCGTGGCGACCATCGCCAGGACTTCGAATGCTACTACGCCTATCTGGAAAAAAGCGGTCTCTTCTCCGACAGCCTTACTTTAAGGGCCGGTCGCCAGTACGCCTATGGTGCCGAGAATATTCACTTCGACGGCCTCTGGGCCCGCTATGATGTACCGGAATGGCTCGGGCTGGAAGCGGAAGGCTTCGGCGGTCTTGTGGTTCAGCACTACAGCGATCTCGGCCCTTCCGGAATCGGCGGCTTCAACCTCAGGATTCACCCTCTCGATAATCTGGCGATCGATCTCAATGCCGTCTTCTTTGAAGAAACCTCCTGGGATACGGTTATCTACTGGCAGGCTTCGGATTATTTCAAATTCCGCACCGATGTCGCTTTTATTAACGATCATACCCGTTTTATTGATAGCAGCCTGACAACCACCATCCCGGCTACCGGAACGGTTATCGACTTTTCCGTTTACCGCCGTTACGCCATCTCCTCCGACGCCGACTACCTCTTTGATTTCAGCTACACCCTGGATGAAGCATTAAGTTCTCAGATGAATCGCCTCTACCTTATGAAGGAGAAGGGATATATTGAGTTCGACTGCCATCTCAGCCAGCCGATTCAGATAATCGACGGACTAACCATATTTGGCCGCTATACCAACCGCAGCCTCTCTGAAGGCGACAAAGAGAACCTCTATAACTGTGATTTTCAACGGGTTACCGCTGGTTTTGATCTCTTTGAGGGCATCACCTGGGAGGGTTTTCGCTTAAGTGCCGGTTTCAGCCGCTGGTGGGAGGATCGGGATAAATTCTACGAAGGCGAATCGACCTCATACTATGTTGACCTGCATCAGGAACTTTTCGAGCGGCTTGATCTGGAAGCCGGTTACTACCACAAGAATGAAGACGTCAACAGTCTCATTGAAAATGAAGCGGCCACCAGTTACCGGACTGCTGTCGGTTATAAAATCTGCGACCATTCGAAGATCAATGTGGCCTACGAATACACACAGGATGATTTTTACGAAGATGAGTTAGGAGTTGATCATATTAATTCCCTGACCGTCAGCCTGGATCTTGATTTCTAAAAAATAGTCACTAATGCGGGGATAGGACCCGCAACCCAAAAGAGATTTATTGGCCCGCAAATAAGTGCTCTTATCAGAATATTTTCTTGTTAAAAATAAGAAAATGACCTGTAAGGCACTAATCAACTTAAACCATCTTTGATAATGGACAATTCTATGTGCAAGCAAAAACAAAAATTATTCTGGGCCGGACTTGTTGTAATGGTTTTAGGAGCATTCCTCCTGGGAGCCTGCAAAGACAGTTCCGTAGGTCTGAAATTCAGTCACCGGTTTCACATTGAGGAGCAGGAAGCAACCTGTGACGACTGCCATAAAACCGATGATGACGGCAACCGTCTGGCGGCAACTATGGAACAGTGTCAGGAGTGTCATGACATCAACACGGACGAACCCTCCGAAGAGTGTCTTGTCTGCCATACTCCGCAGAGTGCCGAAAAAGATTACGAGATCGAAAAACCCGAGAAACCGGGGAGATATGCCGATCTCATCTTCAGCCATGAAGTCCACGCTGATTTCAAATGTGCAGAGTGTCATCAGGCGATTGAGAAAGAGAAAGGTTTAAGCAACGGGCCGAAAATGCCGCTCTGCCTGAAATGTCATAAAGAACAGGACGGGCCGCTAGATTGTGAATCCTGCCATGAAGAGATTCGCCTTGAGAAAGAGCCGGAGAGCCATCATAAAGACTGGGAAGCCCAGCACGGCTTCGCCAGCAAACTTGATACCTCCTGCAGCTACTGCCACACCAACCGGCAGGCTTTCTGTGAGAAGTGTCACCGCACGCAAAAACCCAAGGATCATATCTTCAGCTGGAAGACAACCGGTCACGGTGTTGAAGCAACTCATGACCGCAGGCTCTGCGCCAACTGCCATGATGCGGGTTACTGCATCGATTGTCATAAACGCCAGAAACCGGTCTCCCATTACCGTGGCGACTGGATGTCATATCAGCGCGAGAACGGCCACGGCGAAGCCGCCCACCGCAATTTCCGCAGCTGTAATGTCTGCCATGAAACCGGTGAGTGCATGAAGTGTCATAAAGGAATCGTTTTACGGAAGAAATAATTGGTCTTAATTGAAAGGCTATATTTTTAAGATATAATTTTACCATAAAACCTTGGAGGTAGTTAAATGAAAAAGATTTTACCCATGATTCTGGGCGCTTTAATGCTGGCTCTGGTGCCGATTATGGCCGCCGCAGCCCATCCCCCGGTTGTTCTCTATGACAATCAGGGCAATACGATCATCAGTCAATTGAGTGACGATGGCACCGTAACCGCAGCTAACGGCTCAGTTTACAAAGAGGGTCCCGGCTACAGTCCGAAGCAGACCTGCGGCAAATGTCACGACTACAACTCAATCACTAAAGCCTACCATTTCCGTGAGGGCTCGACCCCCGGTGTTAACGGCGGAGTCAGTGATACCTGGGTCAGTGAAAACCGCAAGACCAACAACCTCCAGAAATATCTTACCAATGCCTACGGTCATCTCTTAAGTCCCGGCCAGTTCGGAGCCTGGTGACCCCCCTCTTACCGCCAGTTGGCGGCCAAGAGTGTACGCGGCAGCAAGAATGATCCCTTTACCAGTGAGGGTAAACCCTACTTCTTTGATGTCGGTACCGCTGATCACATCGCTACCTGTTACTCATGCCATCCCGGCGGCGGCCCGGTCGAAGGAGTTGTCAATCAGGACGACAACACAGTTACTCAGTTTACCGATCCGGAGCTGAAACCGCTGCACGCATTTGACCGCGACTTCTACAGCTATAATGCCAATGACGTTGTCAACGCCCTGTACGGTTATGACACCATCGAAGAGACGGTTGCCGGTATCGGCAACCCGAAACTCCATGACTGGCAGAAATCCGGCACCATGGAGGCTGACTGCCTCATGTGTCATATTGACCCGGAGAGCAGCTATACTTACCGGGCCGCAGACGGTTTGAAAGTTTCACCTATCCGGCCCCGGATGATGATTTTTGCTGATCGTGATCCGCAGACCCAAAAAGTACAAGAGATCTCCTTCGGGATGCCGCTCAAAGTCGGTCTCGAGAACAGCACTGCCATGAACTATACCGATGGTGCTCAACGTATGAGCCGCCCAACGCCGATGCTGGCCATGGGTCAACTCCCGAAAGAGATTGTCGGCGAGATGATGCAGATGTGGGTTGATGGCTTAAAACAGATTCAGGACAGCGGTGTTGCTCTGCCCTATGCCCTCTATGGCCAGAATGTCGTCAAGATCTGGGATCCAGATACCCGCATGCTGAAAGCCGCTTACTGCGCGAACCCGAACGGGGTTCAGGATGAAATGGGCCGTCTCCAGGGATCACAGGCCGCTCTGGGCCAGTTTTTCATGCACTTTCTCCAGTATTTTAAGAATAAAGGCCTGATGCCGCCGGACGGCACCATGGAAGATCTGATGAATTTCATGTTCAATGACTTCATCTATGCCTACCAGATTAAATTCAACATGCCGGGCAGTGATCAATTCCTCCCGATCCCGGTTCCTTTAAGAGCTTATGAGCCTGGCAAAATCTACACTAACTGGGACAGTTGTGATGCTTCAGTGCGCGATTTTATCCGCGTTGGCGTAATTGAGGGTGAAGGTATCCCTTACAGTGGCCGTGTTGGTGAAGAGTACAGCGGTCTTATGTACGCCATGGGCCTGACCATGCAGGGTGATTACCGATATATTGATCCGGTAACCGGTCAGATCGATCTCTCTCTGGTCATCAAGGATATCCAGGAAGGTAATATTCCTGAAGGCATGGTTTCCCCGACCTTGCATGACCTGCTGCCGACTTTTATTGACCTGCAGCCGACAGCTAATTTGATGGGGCTTGATTTTAATAAGGACGGAACCCCGGTAACTTACCTCAAAATTGTTCGTAACGGTGACGACTGGGTTCCCAAGGTTTACTACAGCGTGGCTGATCTTGATGCCAACGGTGCCATCCCGATTGCTGAAATGTTCGGCGGTTCGGATGATATCAACAGTCCGAAATGGATTAAAGTCTGTGGTCAGTGTCATGAAATGACCGAAGATCACGGCAACAGCGGCTGGACCAAAGGCCGAACCTATATGCTGGGTATGCCCGCAGACTGGGTTAAAAATGGTAACTTCGTCAGAATTACTGATGATGAAGAAGCTATCGGTTATGATGCCCATTTATCTTCCGGTAAATGGATGGGCTGTGGTTCCTGTCACCTGCGCACCGAAGGCAGCAAAGAAGATAAACATAACTTCCTGAAAGGGGTTGATACCGCTCATATGGTGCGCAACGACCTTGACGCTAATCCGCGACCAAAAAGTTGTGAAGGCTGTCATTTAGGCGGTGAAGATCCTTATGCCAGTAATCCGAGCGCCAAACATGAGGAAATTTTCGGCGAAAATACCGGGCGCCATCTGGCGGTTATCTCCTGTCAGGCTTGTCATGAGCCCTATCGTAAAACCTGGCGTTTCCGGCTCTTTGATGACACCTTGGGTTACTACACCAACTTTGATAATCTGATGGGCTACAATGTTCTCTATGATCAGGCAAGCGGCACAGTAGGTGATGCCAAAGGTATGGCTTTCCCCGGGCCTGAATATGCCCTGCCACCGGT
>JANTFH010000098.1 GCA_024763535.1 Thermodesulfobacteriota bacterium | reverse complement strand
GCGGCCAAAGCCGGGGTGATCGGGATGACCAAAACCCTGGCCCGGGAGCTGGCTCGTTATCAGATTACAGTCAATGCCGTGGCTCCGGGATTTATCGAAACCCCGATGACGGCATCGATCCCGGAGGAGATCAAACAGACGATTGTGCGGGGTATCCCGCTGGGCCGGGCCGGCAGCCCGCAGGATGTCGCTAATCTGGTGAAATTTCTCGCCGGTGACGAGTCCGCCTATATCACCGGACAGGTTATCTCCTGTAACGGCGGCTTATATATTTAATCCCATAAAAAACATCATTTACCGTATTCACATTAACGAGGAAAGCGAAAATGACTGAATATATTGAAACTCCGGCCGATATCGAAGAGATGGAAAAAACTCCGATTGAGGAACGTCTCAAAGTATTAAACACCTACGATATGATCCGTTACGGTGTCAACCGTGATCCGCAGGCTCCGGCGCTTACTTTCTTCCGGGACGGGGCCGCGTATAAGGAGTCGGTTACTTACTCTTATGCGGAATTTTTAGGCGAGGTCAATCGGACCGCCAATATGTTGCATGATCTCGGCATCGGTCCGGGTGATGTTGTTTCCTACCTGCTGCCCAATCTTCCCCAGACTCACTTTGTCCTCTGGGGCGGGCAGGCGGCGGGCATTGTCAATCCCATCAACCCCATGCTTAACGCCGAGGTTATCAAAGAGATCTGTGAACATGCTCAGACCAGGGTTCTGGTCGCACTCGGGAGTCTGCCGGGAAGCGACATCTGGGAGAAAGTTGAGAGTATTCGAGATGATTTACCGAATCTTAAGGCGATTATACGGGTGATGGGCCCCGGTGACGAGGCTGCCGGAATTTATGGTTATGAGGAGACTGTGGCCAAATATCCGGCTGACCGACTCGATTTCGAGCGGGAAATCCAACCGGATGAGATTGCGGCGATCTATCACACCGGCGGAACTACCGGTACCCCGAAACTGGCGCCGCATACTCATTTCAATGAAGTCAGCATGGTGGAGATGGTTCTGCTAAATTTCAAGGATCTCAAGCCAAAGGATACATTTATGTGCGGTTTGCCCATGTTTCATGTTAACGGTACGACCGCGACCGGCTCGGCACCACTTTTTCTCGGAGCGCATATTCTAATTCTGGGTCCTAGAGGGTATCGGGATCCCGGAGTGATCAAAAACTTCGCGCGGATTGTCGAACACTATCGCGGAGCCTTTTTTTCCGCTGTGCCGACAGTACTTTCAATGATGCTGGCAGCACTCGATAAAGGTGCCGATATCTCTTCGCTTAAATATCTGCTGTGCGGGGCGGCGCCGTTGTCGGTACAACTTTGTGAAAGTTTTGAAAAGAGTACCGGTATGAAGGTTGTTGAAGGTTACGGCCAGACGGAAGGAACCTGCGGTTCGATTCTTAATCCTTCTAAGGGCCGCTGTAAAATCGGCTCTGTCGGTTTGCGGCTGCCGTATCAGCAGGCCAAAATCTTTATGCTTGATGATGAGGGTGTTTTTCAGCGGGAGGCGCAGGTTAATGAGATCGGCACCCTCTGCATCAAGGGTCCCAATGTTTTTCCCGGCTACCTTGATCCTAAGCAAAATGAGAAAATCTGGCCGCAGCCGGGCTGGCTTAATACCGGAGATCTGGCGCGGCAGGATGAGGATGGCTATTTCTGGCTTACCGGCCGCAGCAAAGATCTGATTATCCGCGGCGGTCACAATATCGACCCCGGATTGATTGAGGGGCCGGCTCAGGCTCTGGCTGAAATTGATCTGGCCGCCGCTGTCGGCCAACCCGATGCCTATGCCGGGGAGGTGCCGGTGGTTTTCGTGCAGCTTAAAAAAGACGTGCAGATCTCATCGGCCGAAATTATTGATTGTCTGTCCGACAAGATCGGTGAACGGGCCGCCGTCCCCAAAGAGGCTTTTATCCTCGAGCAGATGCCCTTAACCGCGGTCGGCAAGATTTTTAAGCCGAAACTGCGCTGGCTGGCGATTGAACATGTTTACCGTAAAACCCTTGCGGAAGTGGAGAAACTCGCAGATTCACTTAAAGTCAGCGTCGGCGAACACAGTGTTTACGGAACCCTGGCAACAATTAAAGTAAAACTTCCGGCCGGAGTCGATAAAGCTGAAATCAGCCGCCAGATAAGCGATAAATTAGGACCCTTTATGACAAAATACGAACTTCATCTGGACTGAAAAACGGGGCGGTTTTCTTCGTAAATCAGTCAGGAAACTCCGGTTTTTTCTTTTCCATGAAGGCCGTAATACCGTACATGCATTCACCTGAGGCAATCAACTCGGCTGCCAGATCAATCTCCAGATCGAGGGCTTTCTCAAGGCTAAGTCTCTGGCTTTGGCGAATGATGTACAGAGCCTGACGAACGGCTTTAGGGCCGTTTTGGGCGATCTGTGCGGCCAGGTTCAATGCCTCATTAAGGTTTTGGCCTGCGTCACTGACACGGTTGACCAGACCAATATTCAAAGCCTCCCCGGCACCGACTGCGCGCGCTGTCAGAATGAGGTCGGTGGCCACAGCACTGCCGACAAGCCCGGCTAAACAAGGGCCTCCGCCCCAGTCCGGCATCAAACCCAAGCGTACTTCGGAAAAACAGAGTTGAGCGGTTTGATCCATCACCCGCAAATCGCATCTTACAGCCAGCTCCATGCCGCCTCCATAAGCCAAGCCATTGATGGCGGCAATTATGGGCACCGGTAATGCGATAAATTCATCAACCGCTTTTCGCATCCGGCAGACTAACTTTCTTGCCGTTTTGACATCACTGCTGTCCATAACTTTCATAAAATCAGCTGTCAGGGGATTCTCAGGGCTGACATCAAACCCGGCACTGAAGGCGTCGCCGACTCCGGTTATGATGATAACTCTGGGAAGTTCCAGTTTTAACTCAGCCGTAACCTTCTCCAGAGCCGAGAACATGGACTCATCAAACGTATTTTTCCTGCTGATCCGGGAGATAGTCACCAGCGCTATCTTATTCTTTCTCTCCAGCAGAATTTTACCACTCATATTGGGACCTCGTTTACGGAAAATCGGGATGTAAGAAAACACACCGATGGAGTTTTGCCAATTCGGTGCGCTCCACCGGAAAAGACCATCGCTATATTCAACTCTTCTTCCAGAAAGTTAAAAAAACGTACGGTATACTATCCTTATAACCCATTAATTGTCAAATATTATGCCGTCTAACGGGTGAAAGCTTTGGGTTTTTGGATCCTCACTGTCCGGAGTGTGGAACAGGGCCCCATTCAGGTCAATTAATATTGTGCGCTGACAAATTTATCAAACAGGATGTAATTTCCTAACCGGACATTACTAACTGGATTCCCCTTTTTTAATTCGCATTTTACCCCAGCTTATGGTATTGCTTCATCTGAATATATTTATAATTATCCCTCCTCAAGATTGTTAATGAAATCTCAATAAAAATTTTAAGAATTGACAACAATATTCCGCAAGTTATGGATTTTCTATCATAAAGATATGACTGAAACTAGCAACGATATTCTTAAAACCTTGGCCTATTTCGACCTTTTTGAAATGCCGTTGACCCAACAAGAATTAGAGGCTTATTTCTATACGCCTAATAAAGACGTGCCTGATAGTGAGGTGATAAATACAAGCCTTGAGCAGTTACGATCATCCGGTCGAATTGACTATCACGAAGGTCATTATTTTTTACCGAATCGACCGTTTGATCTCGTCTCTCAACGACAAGAACGGCGACAGCGGTCGGAAAAGATATTGTATAGGGCTAGCCTTTGGTTGAAATTACTTTCTTGGTGGCCGGGAGTGTTGATGATCGCCATTTGCAATAATGTGGCTAAGATGAATGCTTCACCGAATAGTGATATCGATTTAGTTGTTGTTACTAAACCGGAACGCATTTGGCAAACACGATTTTTTTTGACAAGCCTTCTTTACCTTTTCGGTAAACGACCAACGCCAAATAATAGTTCGGAAAAACTCTGTCTAAGTTTTTTTTGTACGGTTGATCGCTTGGCATGGCATGACGTAGTTCTCGGTGATGATGATATCGATTTTGCTTATTGGTTGGCTTTCATGAGACCAGTTTATGACCCGCATGCCATCATGCCACAGTTACGATATCAGAATCGTGATTTATTTCATCAGTCAATACCATTCACTGTCGAGCAGAAATTATTTAATTATCGATTTGGTCATTTTGGATGTTGGTTAGAAAAGTTGACCAAAAGGTGGCAGAAAAAAAGAATGCCGAAGTTGATCATGAGTGTCGCTAGAGAAAACCCAAAACATGTGGTATTGTCCGATACCATGCTTAAACTTCATACTAATGACCGCCGTGCGTTCTATTGCGATGAGTGGAAAAAACGGTGGAGCCAGCCCCTTTGACTCTTTTGCATGGGGTTCTACATTTTATTTTGTGATTTATAACCATGCGATAGAATAACCTGTGAAAGGAACAGGTTAACGCGGAATAAACGAAAATAACAATGGTCTGGTTAGTGAATGTTTTACTAAAAGTTTAATATCCTATGAATTTTCAAGCGATAGAGAAAAAACTGAGAACATTTTTTGAAAAAGAAAAGATCATTTTTGGTGGCAGTACCGTGACAGGTAATGCCCATAAATATTCAGATATTGATGTCTATATAGTTATTGAAAATCTTTTACAATTCAAGAGGATCTCAAAAGACAAAAAGAGGATTTTTGAGTTAAAACAAAAAATTAATCGTAGTTTAAATATTCATATCATGCCCAAAATTCTGCTGGATTTAGGTCTTTACCATGTAGAAGGCATATATTTTAAGAATGGCGACAAGAAAAACTTTTTAATAAAAGGAAATGACAAAATTTGCCGTTTAAATTCATTAAAACTTTGTCTCAAACATTTAATTAAGTACAAGTTGTGTGAGCAACAACACCAAGCTGAAAAACACTTCATGAGTATGCAAAAAAAGTACTTTTTTTTAACAGGACAGAAAGAAGACGACCTGAGAGAGATCGAGAACAAGCTTGAAACAGAAGTTAAAAAAGCACCAGATTTTATCTGGTCTGACTGGTTGTTCTACTGTATGAGGTTTAGAAGAATATTTCCAAGAAAATTTGAAAAGAACATTATAAATTGTTTGATTTCACTTAAAAGATATATTGACTCAGGAAGACAAGGCTATGTCGATGACTTTTATGATAACTGTTCTCAGATTGAGAAAGGGTTGGTTGAAACAGATGATACTCAAAAAATGTTTGCTACAATAGATAATTATGTGTTTTTAATATTTGTTATCTGAATAAGCTTAACCCGGTTTCTCTTCCAGCATGTCATGCGGAAAAATTTGCATTTGTTACAAAGTTCCAAGGT
>JANTFH010000097.1 GCA_024763535.1 Thermodesulfobacteriota bacterium | reverse complement strand
GAGGTTGCCAATACTGTTATTTACTGTCGGAACTGGTTGGAGAGTGTCTCTTTTTATCGGGATGATTTAGGACTTGAAGTGGTTTTCAGTAATGAATGGTTTATTGAGTTTCGGATAAACAGCGCCGCTTCGTTAAGTATCGTTGATGAAAAAAGAGCCCGGCCCGCAACCTGCCATGGTGAAGGTGTGATGCTGAGTTTCAAGGTCGGTGATATTGAGGCGCAACACCATGAGATGGAGGTGTTACGGCTTAATCCGACTCCAATTGAAAGTGTGTGGAATTGTCGGGTTTTTTCCCTGTTTGACCCGGAGGGGGTTAGAATTGAATTTTGGTCAAAGGATTAATTTAAGATGTTAGAAGAACAAACTGGAACAGTTGATCTGTCTCTGCCGGTGGATACCCATCTGCATCTTAGCCTGGGCGGTGACCCGATTGCCAACGCCGAGTTGCAACTGGCGGCTGGGGTCGGGGTTGTCCGGGATGCCGGAGACCGGGACGCCTGTCTGGACAATGTCGAATTTCCCCCGGCTCTAACCGTGGTAAGAACCGGTCCGGCGATTTTCAAAAAAGGCAGTTATGGCAGTTTTCTCGGTGATAACCGCGAACTTTCATTGCCTGAAAAAATTGCTCGAACTCCGTCATCTTTCGTCAAGGTGATTTTGACCGGGCTGGTTTCATTTGACAATTATGGAGAGATCGGGAGGCAGCAGTGGAGCCTTAAGGAACTTACGGAGATTGTTGAAATGGCGGCTGCGGTTGGTAAGAAGGTAATGGTTCACGTCAATTCCGATAAAGCTTGTCGGGAAGCGGTTGCGGCCGGGGTTCACAGTATCGAACACGGCTATTTTATTGAACCGGAAACCTTGATGGAGATGGCCGCAAGAGGAGTCTATTGGACGCCGACAATTGCGGCCATGGCAAATCAGATTGACGATCCCGACCGGCGCTTTTCCCGGGCCCAGCTGTCAATCATCAAACGCAATGCAGCCCGTCAACTGGAGATGATCAACTTCGCCCATGAAGCCGGGGTGAAATTGACCATCGGTACGGATTCCGGTTCCTATAATGTGCCCCATGGCAAGACCTTCCTGCGGGAGATGGAGCTTTTTGTCGAAGCCGGTATCGACAAAACCGAAGTCTGGCAGATCGCCACCCGCAACGGCCGGCAGCTTCTGGGTTTGGATGGTGAGTTGTGTATTAAACTTGATCGGAAACTACCGCTGGATGCACTTTTGCAGCCATCCCGAAAAATCCTGGCGAAGCTGTAAGTTATAGTTGGAAAATAAAAAAGCCCCTGCCGGTTATGAAAACCGGCAGGGGCTTTAATGTATGGCGCGCCGCGGAAGATTCGAACTCCCGACCTTCTGGTCCGTAGCCAGACGCTCTATCCAGCTGAGCTAGCGGCGCAAAATTGGTACACGTCAAAGTTTACAGTGGCGGAGAGAGAGGGATTCGAACCCTCGATGCAGTTTACCCACATACTCGCTTAGCAGGCGAGCGCCTTCAGCCGACTCGGCCATCTCTCCTTGCAACCTGTGACTGTTTTTCGACCCTCATTTTTCCTGTTGGTTTCAGGAGAAAAGCCGTTTAGCAGATGGTTGTCAAAATGTCAAGCCCGGCGAAAAAATCGCCGGGCTTTTTTGGTGATGGCGGAGGAAGTAGGATTTGAACCCACGGAACTTTCGTTCAACGGTTTTCAAGACCGCCGCCTTAAGCCACTCGGCCATTCCTCCATGGTACTGCTTGAATATTATTACGGTTTTACAATCCTGTCCCGGTTACCGAGATAGGGTCTTAAGACTTCAGGGATAATGACGCTGCCGTCCTCCTGCTGATAATTTTCCAGAATTGCAACCAGGGTGCGGCCGACCGCCAGCCCGGAGCCGTTCAAGGTGTGGACGAAGCGGGTTTTGCCGCCGGTTTTCGGGCGGTAGCGAATATTGGCCCGGCGGGCCTGAAAATCTTCAAAGTTGCTGCAGGATGAGATCTCACGATAAACCCCCTGGCCCGGTAGCCAGACCTCTATGTCGTAGGTCTTGCTGGCGGAAAATCCGAGATCGCCGCTGCAGAGGTTGACTATCCGGTAGTGGAGATTCAAGGCCTGCAGGATAGATTCGGCATTGACCAGCAGTTTTTCAAGCTCGTCGTAAGAGTCTTCCGGATCAGCAAATTTAACCAGTTCGACCTTGTTGAACTGATGTTGGCGAATCAGCCCTCGGGTGTCACGGCCGTGTGAACCCGCCTCCTTGCGGAAACAGGGGGTGTAGGCAGTGAAATAGCTCGGCAGCTCGCTGTCTTCGAGGATCTCATTTTGAAAAATATTAGTTACCGGTACTTCCGCCGTCGGAATCAGAAAATAATCCATTCCTTCAATTTTGAAAAGGTCATCAGCAAATTTCGGCAGCTGTCCGGTACCGGTCATACTGCTCCGGTTAACCATGAACGGCGGCAGAACTTCGGTGTAACCGTGTTCATCGGTGTGTTTGTCGAGCATGAAGTTGATCAGGGCCCGCTCAAGCTTGGCTCCGAGATCCCGATAGAGGGTGAAACGGGCGCCGGTAATTTTGGCACCCCGTTCGAAATCAAGTATCTTGAGTTTTTCGCCGATCTCCCAGTGCGGGGCCGGTGTGAATGAAAGCTGAGGTTTTTCTCCCCACTCCCGGACGAAAAGGTTGTCATCGTCGCTGTTGCCGATGGGGACACTTCTGTGCGGCCGGTTGGGAATCAGATAGACTATCTCATAGAGTTGATTCTCGACCTCGGCGACCCTGGCATCAAGCTCCTTGATTTTCCGGGAGACATCACGCATAGCGGTAATCTCGGCCCCGGCATCAGCTTTTTCCCGCTTCATTTTCGCAATCTTGTCCGAGCAGGTGTTGCGCTGATTTTTCAAGTTTTCGACCTCATTCAAAAGTTCCAGGCGTTGGCGGTCCAGATCTTTGAAGTCACTTAAATCAAGAGAATTATTGCGGTCTTTAAGCATTGAGGCCACAGTCTCAAGATTGTTGCGAATATATTTAAGGTCGAGCATGGTTAATTCAGACTCCGAATATTAGACAGCTGTCGATCATTTAAAAAAGCGTCGCCGATATACTATTTCCATCGGCTTTTTGTCAACCAATTAATCCCAGGGCGGGAAAAAGTTCATATCTCTCGCGGTTCTCTAGTGATCATGACGATGAGTCAGTGCGGTTCGGACCGGTGGGTCAAAAGAGTAGATATTCATATAATACTCCATCAGCATTCTGTAGGTGTTGAAAAACGAGGCATTGAAGCTTATTGCCTGGCGCATGATTTCAATCCAGTCGGAGCGTTTGTGATAGTAGGTCGGGATTATATTCTTTTCCAGTTTATTGTAAAGATCGTCAGCGTCAAGGCGGCTGCTCTTTTCATCAACGGTGGGGCCGGTGGGGAGCGGGCCGATAGCCCAGCCGGTTTTATTCTCGATCCAGCCCTCAATCCACCAGCCGTCCAGAACACTGAAATTCGGAACTCCGTTATGGGCCGCTTTCATGCCGCTGGTGCCCGAGGCTTCCAGAGGTCTGGTCGGGGTGTTGAGCCAGAGGTCAACCCCTCCGGTAATCAGTTTGCCCAGTTCCATATCGTAATTTTCGAGATAGACGATTTTAATCAGATCTTTGAGCTGTTCCCGGGCCGTAAAGATATCGCGGATCAGTTTTTTTCCGGGTTCATCATGCGGGTGCGCCTTGCCGGCCAGCACCAGTTGCAAAGGGCCGTAATGTTCGGTAATGTGACGCAGTCTGTCGGGTTTAGAAAAGAGCAGCGTCGCCCGTTTATACGGGGTCGCCCGGCGGGCGAAACCGATGGTTAATATCTCCGGGTCGAGTTCGACCGAGTTGGTTTCGCTGATATATTTAAGAAGTCGTTTCTTGGCACTCTGGTGGGCGGCGAAAAGTTCTTCATCCGGGATCATAATCGCGTTGCGGAGGAGAAAATTATCCCGGCGCCAGTCCGGCAGATAGCGGTCAAAGAGCTGTGAGAATTCCTTATTGGTCCAGCTCGGTGAATGAACTCCGTTGGTAACCGCTTTTATGGTATAGCCCGGAAACATCAAGGTACTGACATCGCGGTGGCATTTAGAGACCGCATTAGTGTGGCGGCTCAGGTTAAGGGCCAGAGTCGTCAGGTTGAGATCGTCGTCTCCGGCAAATCTCTTCAGGACATCTATCGGTATATAGGAACCTAGAAGTTCTTCAACGAGACCGTAATCGAAGCGGTCATGACCGGCGGGAACCGGGGTGTGGGTGGTGAAAACACAGTGTTGACGCACCCTATCATAGTCCCATACCTGATCCGGATCCCAGGTCTCTTCGATGTTACGGCGGTAGCGCTGCAGCAGTTCCAGAGTCAGGAGCGCGGCGTGACCTTCGTTTAGATGGAAGTTGAGAATCATGCGTCTTTCCAGCATACTTAAAAGGCGCAGACCGCCGATTCCCAGAATGATCTCCTGGCTTAAACGGTAACGTTTGTCACCACCGTAGAGTTGAGCTGTCAATTTACGATCATCCTTATGGTTTTGCGGCAGGTCACTGTCTAAAAAGAAGACCGGTACGCGGCCGCCGCTGCAGCCTTCGACAAAGTAGAGCCAGGGCCTTAAAGCCACGGTGCGGCCGCCGATTTCAACCTCAACTGTAATCAGGTCAAGTTCGATCAGAAGGTTGGACGGATTCCAGTTGACTGGATGTTCGATCTGCTGCCCATTTTCTTCCAGGTGCTGCCGGAAGTAGCCCTCCCGATAGAGCAGGGTGACGGCCACATAAGGGAGTTCGTGATCGGCCGCGGCCTTGATCGTATCCCCGGCCAGAACCCCGAGACCGCCGCTGTAGGTGGGAAGGTCAACCCTTAAGCCGATCTCCATAGAGAAATAGGCAATTTGCGGGGCCAGATTTTTTATCTCCGAGTAAATATCTTCTTTCTGCATAGGGTTTTTTGCCTGTGATTGATTTTTTACTTTACATATTGAGTGAAAAAGCACTATTAGGCGCATTCGTATCCATTTAATATCTACAAGCGATAAATGTAAAGGAAAATTTATTTATGAAAATTCCATCATTGAAGATCGGAGAGGCTCTGGCCCAATATCCGATAATTCAGGGCGGGATGGCAGTTAGTGTTTCGACTTCTGAACTGGCAGCCACAGTGGCTGACGAGGGTGGCATTGGGGTGATTGGTGGTACCGGTTTGAGCATGGATGATCTGCGGAACCAGATGCGTGAAGCCCGGGCTGCAACCAAAGGGGTTTTAGGCCTGAACATTATGGTGGCCGCCCGTCAATTCAAGGAAGCGGTACTGGTATCTCTGAAGGAAAAGGTTGACGTTATTATTGCCGGAGCCGGTTTTTCCCGGGATGTATTTACGATCTGCAGGGAGTGGAAAACTCCGGTCATAACCATGGTCGCCTCCGCCAAAGTCGCCCGCCTGGCCGAACGTCTGGGGGCGGCGGCGGTAATTGTTGAAGGCTGTGATGCCGGGGGGCATCTGGGAACCGAGTCCAAGGCTGCGGACCTGCTGCCGAGTATCTGTGAAGCGGTCTCCATCCCGGTTATTGCTGCCGGCGGTTTTGTTACCGGTCGTGATATCGGCCAGATGCTGGAACTCGGGGCCGCCGGAGTTCAG
>JANTFH010000096.1 GCA_024763535.1 Thermodesulfobacteriota bacterium | reverse complement strand
TATGTTAAAATATAATTAAGCGGTTTTTTAGACGACTCTTCATCATAGCAGGAATGACTGCTTTTGACAACTGGAAAGTTTTACTGTAGAGAGCCATTTTTTGCTAAACTTAAAGATTGTCTTCTAAGTAGCGAATCAGGATATAATTTATGGACAGTTTTGGACTTACTCTCTTTTTATTATTGGCGATTTTAACTGATTTCAAGTTTGGCGACGGCTTTCTGCGAAACTTTCATCCGGTTATCGGGATTGGGCACCTGATAAGCGGTATGGAATATTTTCTCTATCCGGAAGCAGCCAGGAGTCGGAAAAAAGAGTTGATCAACGGCTTTATTCTGACATTTGCAGTAGTTTTAAGCAGCTATCTTATAGTTAAATTAATTCTTTTTGTGAGTTTACATTTGGGGAAATTTTTTTACTACCCGGTTTTTTTCTATTTAGTCTATGCGGTGATCGCCTGCGGAGGTCTGGCCCGGGAGGCGGAAAATGTTATTGCAACCCTGCAGACGGACGGGTTGGTTGAGGCTCGTATAGCCCTCTCCCGGATTGTGGGGCGGGAGACCGACAAACTTGATGAGGAAGGGATCTACAGAGCCGTAATTGAGACCGTGGCGGAAAATTTCAGTGACGGGGTTGTAGCACCGCTCTTCTATTTTTGGCTTGGGGGGCTGCCTCTGGCCTGGGCCTATAAAGCCGTAAATACCTTGGACTCGATGCTGGGCTACAAGGATCAGCGCTATCTCTATTTCGGCCGCAGTGCGGCCTATCTGGATGATATCGCTAACTTTATTCCGGCTCGTTTGAGTGCGCTGCTGATTCTTACGGCGGCGTTGATAAAGGGTCTGGACTGGCGTTTCGGATGGCGGATATTGAAACGCGACCGCCGGGCTCATGCGAGCCCCAACAGCGGCTATCCGGAAGCCGCGATGGCTGGTATTTTAGGTTTGCGTCTGGGCGGTGATAATTACTATCACGGCGAGTTGGTCAGAAAACCGTTTATCGGTGACCCCTTAAACCGGATTTCCAGTCGGGATGTTTTAAGAGCTGTAAATCTTCTCTATTTAAGTACTGCCCTTGGCGTGGTGGCAATGTTACTGGCCTTAAAGTGGTAGCTTGAGTAGAAAATTAAAGGCACAATAAGGAATTTATTAAGTGAAGGAAAGTAACAACACAGCCGGTATGGCGGTACATGGCGGAGAAGTCTTTCGGCTGGCGGCGGAATACGGCTTTGCCGCCGGTGAAATTATTGATTTTTCCGCAAATATTAATCCTCTGGGATTACCCGGCGGGGTTGACCGGGTTCTGCGCCAGGCCCTTAAAAATCTTGCCAACTATCCCGAGATTGATGCCGCGAGCCTGCGTTTACGGTTGGCCGGCCGGCACCATCTGGCAATCGATAATATCGTGGTTGGCAACGGTTCAAGTGCCCTTATCTATCTTCTGGCCCGGGTTTTAAAACCGAAAAAATCACTGATATTATCCCCCACATTTACAGAATATGAGCGGGCATTAACCCAGGTTAAAAGTGAGGTTGTAAACTTAAACTCTCTCCACCCGGAAAGAGATTTTTTACTGGATGAGATAATTGAGATAATCAAAAAAATCGGCCCGGAGCTGGTTTTTTTGTGCAATCCCAACAATCCAACCGGGGCTCTGTGGTCGATTGCCGACCTGGAAAAGATCGTTGCCGCCCTGAAGCAGGCCGGAATTATCCTGGTTCTGGATGAAGCTTTTATCGATTTTGTCGGGCCGGATGCATCCTTTGCGGATCGAGTGACTTATTTTGACAATTTGATTATTCTGCGCTCTTTAACCAAAATTTACGCTCTGGCCGGGATTCGCTGCGGCTACCTTCTCAGCGGGGTCAGAATCAACCGGCTTTTAAGCCCTTTCCTGGAGCCCTGGAGTGTGAACAGCCTGGCTCTTGAGGCTGCGGCCGAAGCTGTGGCCAATGATCATGAATTTATTAAACAGACGCTATCTTATATTGCCGGTGAGCGCCGATACCTGAGTGAAAAATTTACCCGGTTGAGGTTCTTAAAACCCTTTCCGGCGGCCGCCAACTATATTTTGACCCGGATAGAGCCGGACATAGATTGTAAAAAATTACGTGATTTTCTCTTTCGCCGGGACAAAATAATGATCCGCCTCTGTGATGATTATGCGGGACTTGGTTCTAATTTTGTTCGTTTTGCCGTTAAAAGAGAGAGTGAAAACCGCCGTCTGATCGAGGGTTTATCGGCATTTCAAGCCCGTTTGCCGGAATCGGGATAAACCGCCGGCTTAAAAAATCTTAAAAAGTAGTTTTTTATCTGTATGTTTATAATAATGCAGAAAAATCATAAAATTAATCTTTTACTGATTCGTCTAAAAGATTCGGATAGTTGTCCTGTAATTTATTCAAAGACTGCCGGATAAAGCCCTTGACTTTTTTATTGTATACTATATACTCCAAGAGCGTTTTTTAGGATACCGGTTAATTTTTTAGCTGGGAAACCGGTTCGATTCTCTTATATTTGCCAGTCAAATTATTTAATTTTTTATTTATACCTGCGAATTGTCAGGTTTTACGGTTTTCTATGAAAAATATATCCTCTATAATTTCCGGACATAAAACCCTGCGTGAAAAAATTGTCGAGGCTTTAAGAGATGCAATTATTCGTCAGAAAATAAGGCCTGGTGAGCGGATCACCGAACTTGAGATAGCCGAACGTTTCGGTATCAGCCGGACTCCGATCCGGGAGGCCTTTCGTCAGCTTGAGTCAGAGGGCTTTTTGACCATAATGCCTCGTAAAGGTGCCGTTGTTTCTTCAATAGAAGAAAGTGATATCCGGGATTTTTATGAGATTAAAGGAGTTCTGGAAGGTTACGCTGCCCGGCAGGCGGTTGAGCGCATGACGGAAAAGGACATTGTCCGTCTGGAAGGGTTTAATAAAGAGATTAGACTTTGCGCTGAGCGGCAGGATGTCTCCGGTATGACCCGGGCGCATAATGCCTTTCATGAGCATATTTTAGAGACCTGCGGTAATCGTAAAATTCAGCAGGTTGTCAGCGGTCTGGTACGTCAGTTTCTGCGTTTTAGGTTCCATGTTGCCTCACTCGTGCATGTTGAGGAGATTCTGCGGGAGCACGAAGAGATTGTTGCGGCAATTCGCAATGGTGACGGGGAACGAGCGGAAGCCTGTATGAAGATGAATGCTCAGTTGGGCCTGGAAGTCCTTTTGAAAGAGTTTACCGGCGGCAGCGGCAATCAGGATTGATTCGCAAGAAAATAGTTATCATCATTTTTGAGGTGAAAAAATGAGAATTAATACATTGGAAAACAGTATCGCTGAGCATCAGCCTCTACCCGATAAAATTGCCAATTTTGTTCGTGAAGCTATCATTGTCGGCAAACTCAAGCCGGGAGAGAAGATTTCCGAAGCAAAACTGGCCGATGAACTGCATATCAGCCGGACCCCGATTCGGGAAGCCATCCGTATGCTTGAGAGTGAGGGGTTTGTCTCGATTATTCCCCGTCGGGGAACGATTGTCAGCGAGTTCTCACTGGAAGATCTTTATGAGTATTTTCAGATTAAAGCCTGTCTCGAGGCCTTTGCCGCCGCCAGTGTAGTCGAGGCGTTGAACGAGAGGGATTTAAGCAAGCTCAGACGTTTGAATGAGGAGGAGATGATTGCGATTAAAGAGGGTGATTTTCCTCACTACCTTCGCATTCATGAAGATTTCCATCAGACCTTTCTGGCACGCACCGGTAACCGTAAACTGGTGCTGGTTATCCAGCAGCTGGGTTTTCACATTCGCCGTCTGGAAAAAATTTTCAACGACCATCCTGAGATTTTTATTACCTGTTCCGAGACGCATGGCGACCTGATTTCAGCTTTTGAATCACGCGACCCCAAGCGTGTACGTGAGATTGTGGAACAGAATATTCTTCATATTGCTGAGAAAATCAAGCAGTATGAAGACCATCTTGATAATGGCACTACCTGAGCTACTGGCACCGGCGGGTAATTGGGAAAAACTTCAGATTGCGATAGCCTATGGTGCCGATGCGGTCTATTTCGGCGGCCAACAGTTCAGTTTACGCCGGCATGCCGGAAATTTCTCTCCGGATGAAATTTCCCGGGCAATTTCATATTGTCGGCAGCACAGCGTCAAAGCCTATCTGACCCTGAATCTCCTGCCCTATAATCATGATTTTTCCACGTTAAGTGAGTTTTTGACGGCTCTGAAACCGCAGCCTCCCGATGCCTTGATAGTCGGGGATCCCGGAGTTATAGCTCTGTGCCGGAAAATGCTTCCCCAAGTGCCTCTCCATCTCAGTACCCAGGCTAATACCTTAAATCTGCATACGGCTCAATTCTGGTATGAACAGGGACTCAGCCGCGTCAATCTGGCCCGGGAGTTATCGTTGCCGGATCTGGCCCGGATAGTTTCCGAAGTTCCCGGTCTGGAGTGTGAGGTGTTTGTTCACGGAGCCATGTGTATGGCCTATTCGGGGCGCTGTCTGTTGAGTGCCGCCCTTACCGGTCGTCACGCCAATCGGGGCGATTGCGCTCAGCCCTGTCGCTGGGGTTATGCTCTACAGGAGGAGACCCGCCCCGGTGAGTTCATGCCGATTGAAGAGGATGAACGCGGCAGCTATATCTTTAATGCCAGAGATCTCTGCCTGCTGGCCCGTCTGCCGGAGTTAAAGGCCGCCGGTCTGCACTCCTTCAAGATTGAGGGCCGGATGAAGAGCGCCTACTATGTTGCGGTTGTCACCCGGGTCTACCGCCAGGCGCTTGATCTGTTGAAAAATTCCGCGCTGACTTCATTTGCTCCGGAACAGCTCGAAGAATGGAAAAATGAATTGACCCGGGTCAGCCATCGGCGCTATACTGAGGGGTTCATTGATCCGGTCTTGGAAGCATCCGGGTCACCCCCGCGAGAACTTCAGTATCTTGAGAGTTCAGCCTATATTCGCAGTTATCACTATTGTGCCCTGGTTATCGAGGTGCTTGAAAATAACCCTGAAAACAATAACTGCCGGGTTCGTCTCAAGGTGAAAGATCGTCTCATTTCGGGCGGGGAGATTGAGGTCATAACTCCTGATCTGAAAGATTTTATGACAACCATAGATTCTCTGGTGAATGAGAGTGGTGAGAAAATAGATACGGCCCATCCCGGCACCATGGCGGTAGCCCATTGCCGGGGTCAACTGCAAGTTGGAAATATTTTACGTCAGCCGGTTACCGGTTAACGAAGATAGCGGGTTTATGATTTGCAGCAAAATCTTCCAAGGCATTAGAAGTGCAGAAAAATCCCATTATAAATTCCATAAATAAAATTGGTGAAGGCACCGTAATTTCTTCGAGTGTGGAAATTTTAATTGAGAACATATCCGAGAATTGTGAACGCGGTATCTTTATTGGCAGCCAATGTCGATTGTATCCCCGGAACAGGATTGTTCTCGGTGATTTGGAACTTAATCCGGAGGCAAATTTTGTTCTCGGTGATCATGTAAAAATGAATGCCGGGGGTTATTTCTCGGGTGAAGGTGGTCTGGAAATTGGTGACTACGTACTTATCGGGCCTAATGTATGCATCTTAAGTGCCGGTCACGAATATGCGGATACCGAAAGATATATTATGGAGCAGCCGTTGACTTACGGGCGGATT
>JANTFH010000095.1 GCA_024763535.1 Thermodesulfobacteriota bacterium | reverse complement strand
GGAAAGATTTTGCTTTCCTAACCGGTTTATGGTATCCGCACAACTCAACCCCGATTTTTGCTCAACTTATAATTTTATACTAATTCATCAATATAAATTACTTTGGTCTTGAAAATCCTTTTTTTCAAAACCACTGCCCGCTAAAATGAGGCTGCAAGATGCTCGAAATTACTGTCCGCTCAACCCATATTGATGTTATGGGACACGTCAACAATGCCAAATATGTCGAATTTCTCGAATGGGGCCGCTGTCATGAGATCGAAAAACACGGGGTTGATCTCTGGGGAATGGTAAAAAATGGTCTCGGGTTTGCCGTAGTCAACCTCAATATTAATTATCACAAAGAGGCTTTTGCCGGTGATATTCTTCAAATTGAAACCGTTTTCAAAAAAATCCGCAATCGGAAAATCGGCTTCATCGATCAGGTTATAACGAAAAAGGAGAGTAATGAGGTTGTCTGCAGCGCCGAGGTCACCTTCCTGATCTTTGATATCGAGAAACACAAGAGCATAACCATGCCGGACGAGATCCAGAATCTGGCCCCGCAGACTGACGGCTTACAACGATGAGAAAAGCGATCAATAAATACCGGCAGCAGCTTAAGGATTATGGTCTCAAGATGCTGGCGGACGGATTGACCACCGGTACCGGAGGCAACTTAAGCCTTGCCTTGCGAACAGAAGGTATAATTGTGATTACGCCTTCCGGCATCGATTACGACCAGATCAGTATTGATGATATCAGCCTGATCGATTTCAACGGCAATCACCTGGAAGGGGAAAAGCCCTCAAGTGAGTGGCTGCTGCACTTAAAACTCTACAATATGCGGCCGGATATTAATGCCGTAGTCCATACCCACTCCCGTTTTGCCACAACCCTGGCCCTGCTGCAGCAACCGCTGCCCGCCTGCCACTATCTGATCGGGGTGGCCGGCTGCAGGGAGATCAGAGTCGCCCCCTATGCGACCTTCGGCAGTAAAGAGTTGGCGGACAAGACGGTTGCCGCCTTGGGATCGGCTGACCGCTGCATTCTCATGGCCAATCACGGTCTGATCGCGGCCGGCAAAGATCTGAGTTCAGCTTACGATACGGCCCTCTATATCGAGGAGGTCGCCGAGCTCTATCACCGGGCCAAAGCCATCGGTGAACCGGTTCTCCTTAATGATGCGGAGATGGAACAGGCGCTGCTTAGATTTCAAACTTACGGCCGAAAAGCTAAAGAATAACCAGGGTGCTAATTTAATCTTGCATTCTTACGACGTTTGTTTTAGAAACGCTGCGCCAAAATCGTAAGATAACTTTCAAAAAAGATTCAATCGGACATTCGGAAAAAATCACTCTTTTTTTCGAGAGAGCCATTATAAAAAGAGACTTTTCAAGATGGATACTTTAATAAATTTTCTCAATACCGCCCCGGCCCAGACCGGCGGAAGAATCATTTTTCTGTTCTCTCTGGCACTGATCAGCGGCGGCTCCCTGCTGGCGTTCATCAGTGAACTGACCCACAAGACTTCAGCCAAAGCCGACTATCCGGTCCGCAGCCACAATATCACCCGCTCAAGCTGGTTCTGGGCCACTTTTTTTGCCCTAAGCGGCGGCCTGACCCTCTTTATGACGAAGACCGCAACCGACCCGGCATCCATATCTCAAACAATTATCGGCCTGAGTACGGCCGTGGCTCTGCTGTTTTTTCTCAGCTATCATTTTACCTGCAAAACCTTAAAAAATCGGGCTCTGCATGCGCCTCTGGCCCTGATTGCGGCCGGCAGCGCAATAACGGCCGCGGCATTCTGGTATCTGCCTGGAAGTTATGAGTCCTGGCCGGGCTGGCAAAACGCAAGCGGTGCCGGCAACGATTTTTTTACCTGGTTCATATCTCAAAAAGAGATTGCCGGCTTTATCCATTTCCTGCTTAACGCCATAGCCGGTTCGGCACTGCTGTTCATGCTCGCCAATGCCAGAGAGAAGGAGAACAAGCGGAAACAACCCCGGGAATACTACTTTAAGGCTTCAAGTTATGCCGGAGGCTGGTTGATTACCACGATAACCCTGCAGATTATCCCTTTAGGCTGGATTTTCTATAAAACAACTTCGACCGCACCTCTGTTCAGCCCGCCGCTGCTCTACTGGTTTGCCGGAATGCTGTCCACCCTTATCCTGGGCTGGATCCTGCTGCTGAAAATCAACCGCGACGGTTTAGTCAACTACCGCGCAACCCTGATTATTGCCGTATTTTTTGTCATAAGCTTAAGTCTGCTGCATTTCAGCCCTCTCCAAATTTTCTCAACAACTACTATCCGACAGAGCCACACAAGCAAAAAAATTCAGGCCCCCAAAATGCCGCCCCAATCAGCATCACAACCGTCAGCGGATACCCATAAAAACGTTGAGAAACAATAACTGTTTGTAAATCAATAAACCTCTAGCCTCTCAATCAACCCATCCGCACCAGCCATCCGCCCGCTAAACTTCGCCAGCTGAATTTATAATCTCCGTATTTCAACCACTAACAACAGGTCAGATAAAACCATTTTTATCTTGACGAAGCGGCCCTTCCTGTTATATGCACCTACCTAACGTTAGTTAAAGAAAATCTGACATGGTTGTATTTTGGAGAAAATGGCATGTTGATGATGACGTCAAAGAGAACTCACTGGATCGCAATACTCATGCTTTTACTGCTTATCAGCGAAAACGGCTGGGCGAATTCCACTGATTCCACGACCCCGGTTACAACTACAGCGGTTGTTCGCGACACCGTCATTGTCACGGAAGAGGCAATGGGATGGATTGAGGCAAAAGTCAATCCCAAGGTAGCAGCTGAGGTCTCCGGCCGCATCAAAGAGATCTACTTTGATACCGGTCAGGTCGTAAAAGCCGGCGATACCATGCTGACAATCGACCGAAAACAGCAGGAGCTGGAAAAAGAGGGACTGCAGTCAGATGTCAGTCGCCTTGAAGCCCTGATCAAAAACCAGAAGCGAACGGTCGAACGCTACAGCAATCTGCTCGCCAAAAAATCGATTTCGCAGGAGCGTTTTGATAATGCCGAAGTAAAACTGATCACCCTGCGGGAACAGCTTGATGGCGCCCGGGCTCGTCTCTCCGACAACCAGCGGCGGATGAACAAGACCTCGGTCTTTGCCCCGGTTGGCGGCTGGATTGAGAAAAGGCTGGTCTCCAAAGGTGATTTTGTCAGACCCGGAAGCCCGCTGTTTATCCTCGTAACCGATCAATTTTTACGTATTGTTCTGCCCTTCCCTGAAAATATCGCCAGCCGTCTGGCTGTTGGACAGAGAGTTGAGTTAACCTCGCCCTTAAGCCACGACCGTGTTATTAAAGCCCGGATAAATCAGATTAGACCGGCAGTCAATATTCAGAGCCGGGCGCTTGAAGTTATTATCTACCTTGAAAATCCCGGGGCCTGGCGGCCCGGCGGAACGGTTAACGGCAAGGTTATTATCGCCCACCATAAAGATGGCATGCTGGTTCCGGTTCTGGCTGTGGTTCGACGCCCGGCGGGTAAAGTGGTCTATGAGATTAAAGACGGCAAAGCCCGACAGCACGTAATAATTACCGGCCAGCGCCAGGGAGATCTGGTTGAGGTCCTGAGCGGTCTCTTAGGAGATGAAAAGATAATTGTCGATGGGGCCGGTTTTCTCACAAACGGAGCGCCGGTTCGGGAGAAACCGTAATGAGTTTACCCGAACTATCCATAAAACAGCATGTGCTCGCGGTCATGCTGAGTGCGGTTATCATCCTCTTCGGCCTGGTCAGCTATAATCGTATCGGGGTAGATGAACTTCCTGAGATCGATTTCCCGATGATCTCAATTACGACAACCATGATCGGGGCCGACCCGGATATTATCGATACCACCGTCACCAACGTCATCGAGACTTCTGTCAACTCAACTCCCGGCATTGACCACATCACCTCCCGCTCGGCCCCCGGGGTTTCCGTGGTTATCATTAAATTTAAGCTCAGCCGTGATGTTGATGTCGCTTTCAACGAAGTGCAGGCCAAAGTCAGCCAGGCTTTACGAGATCTCCCAAGGGAAGCGGATCCGCCGGTAGTCGCCAAGATGGAGATCGGGGCAATGCCGGTAATGTGGTTGAGTATCTCCGGTGACCGTACTCTGCAGCAGCTTAATCAATATTCCAGAATTATTGTCAAAAAACGGCTCGAATCGATCGAGGGAGTCGGCGAAGTTAAGCTTGGCGGTAAACGCGACCGCACCATTCGCATAAACCTTCATCCTGAGGCGATGGCCGGTCTGTCGATCACCATCGGTGATGTGGTCCGAGCCTTTCATACCAACCATTTGCAGATGCCGGGCGGTTATCTGGTGGGCGGAATGAGAGAGAACCTGATCAAACTTAATCTGGAATTTCATCAGGTTGACGATATCGCCGACCTGATTATCGCCCATCGTGGTGAGGCCGCAATCCGCCTGAAACAGATTGCCACGGTAGTCGACGGCCTTGAGGATAAGCGTAAACTGGCCCGCTATAATGACAAGCCGTGCATCAGTCTCGGGATTGTCAAGGTAACCGGGTCTAATACGGTTGCCATCGTTAATGCCGTCAAGGAAAAACTCAATAGAGAGATCATTCCCCAACTGCCGCCGGGACTCAAAATCGATATCGCCTCGAATGATGCTGTCTTTATCGGAGCATCGGTTGCCGCCTTAAAAGATCATATTCTGCTCGGAACCCTGTTTGCGGCCCTGGTGGTTTTCGCTTTCCTGACCTCTTTCCGCTCGACCCTGATCATTTCAACGGCAATTCCGGTATCCCTGCTCGGCGCCATCATGGTGATGTATTTCGGTGGCTTTACCTTCAACAAGATGACCCTGCTGGCTCTGCTGCTGCTGATCGGAGTAGTCGTCGATGATGCGATTGTAGTTTTAGAAAATGTCTTCACTTACCGCGAGAAATTTCCTGACATGGATCCATTTGCGGCAACTCTGGCCGGCACCAACCAGGTTGTTTTTCCGGTGCTGGCCGCGACCTTCTCACTGGCCTGCATCTTCGCCCCGGTAATCTTTATGGGCGGAATTATAGGTCGTTTTTTTACCGCTTTCGCGGTGGTCGTAACCGTAGGGGTTCTTACTTCGCTGTTTATCTCCATCACCCTTACGCCGATGCTCTGTTCCCGTTTTTTAAGCGTCAAGCCCAAACAGGGGCGACTCTACAATTTGTGGGAATCCGTACTCAAGGCACTGGAAAATTCATATCGCAGGGTTTTGGGTTTTGCCCTGCGTTTTCGCTGGACGATAATTGCTATAACCGTGATTATGGTCTGGGTGTTCATGCCTCTGGCCGGCCAGATCGGCAAGAGCTTTATGCCACCTGAAGACAAGGGACATTTCATGATCACGGTTAAAACCCCTTTAGGCTCATCTATCGAATATACCAATGACCGACTGGCGGAGGTTGAGAAAGTTTTAAAAAATCACTCGGAGATTCGTTCCTACCTCTCCTCCATCGGCAACGACGCCACCGGACAGGTCTCCCGGGGCGAGATTTCGGTACGCCTGATGCCGCTCAAAGAGCGCCGACTGAAACAGTATGAGCTTATCCCGATTCTACGAAAGGAGTTGGCAAAGATCCCCGGGGTTAAAGCCTTTCCTTCACCAGCCTCATTTATTGGTGGACGCCGGGGAGAACCGTTGCAGTTCAGTTTGACCGGGCCCAAATTGAATAAGGTTGCGGAACTGGCGCATAAATTGAACCGAAAGCTGGCAACCGAATCGGGTTTGGGCCGGA
>JANTFH010000094.1 GCA_024763535.1 Thermodesulfobacteriota bacterium | reverse complement strand
GTTACAAGGTTGCCGACATCCAGGTCGCAGTCTTGAAACATCCCGCCAATCTCCAGATTATCGGCATCGTCCAGGGGGATCGGACAATTCTCAATCCGGCCAAAGATGTCACTATCAACCCGGACGACAAACTCATAATGCTGGCCGAACACCGGCGCGACTTCAGCACGATTGAAGCCGATATTCTAAATTCCGGCAACTCTCAGTCAGGTTAGAATTTTCAAATTCAACCCGATGACTCTTGACCGAAGCATAAAGAGCGCCTATATTCATCCACATTGAAATCAAGATAGTTTCAAGCAGCACCAATCTTAAAAAAGGGAAAGGGATCAGGTATGGAACAGGTAATCGTAACCAGCTCACTGAAAGAGGATCTTGTAAGTTTTCTCGAATTTAACGAATTCAGTGTCACCGCCCTCGATGACGGAGTCTATCGGGTTGAACGTGACGGAGAACTGCCGGTATTTATCAACCTGCAGGATGGGCACCTCTATTTCGAGATCGATCTCGGCAATGTCAGTACCGTTGCCGACAAAAAACTCTACCACGATCTTTTAGATCTCAATACCGAGATCCTGCCGGTAGCTTTCGGCCTCAACCGCTCCAACCCGGATGACCCGCGCCTGGTACTGGTTGAAAGCCGCGAGGCTGAGAATCTTGACAGCAATGAACTGCTACGGGTCTTCACCTCTCTGGAACTGGCCGTCGACCGGGCCGAAACTCTGCTTGCAGATTACCTCTAATTTTGAAGGAGAAGAGATAAACATGAGTATATTCAATAGAATTTTCAAGGTTGGTCAGGCCAGCGTCAATAAGGCCATTGATAAAATAGAAACCCCGGAGCTGATGCTGGACCAGGCCATCAGGGATAAAGAGAAGCAGATTAAAGAGGCGAAACGGGCGGTCATGTCATGTATCGCTACGGAAAAACAGGCCAAAGCTCTGCTTGACCGGGAAAAGCTCGAGCAGGCAAACTGGGAAGCCAAGGCTGAGGCCGCGCTCAAAGCCGGGCGTGAAGATCTGGCGACAAAGGCCCTGGCCCGGGCCGGCGAACATGAAAAGAAGGCTAATGATATGGAGCCGCGCTGTCAGGAACAGCGGGCCCAGATTGAAAGCCTGAAACAGGATGTCCGCCGAATTGAGGATGAGCTGGCTGAATTCAAGCGCAACCGTGATTTTATCATTGCCCAGAGTAAAGCTTCCGAGGTAAAAAAACAGATCTATCAGGCTAAAGCCAATATGGCCGGGAAAAACAGTGCCGATGACCTGATGGCGCGGATGCGGGCTAAAGCCGAACGTTCCGCCCATGAAGCCGATGCCGCGGCCGAAATGGCCGCCGACAGCGGCGACAGTCTGGAGAATGAGTTTGCCGATTTAGGTGCCGGAGATGTTGATCAGGCGGTTAACGATAAACTTGCCGCCCTGAAAGCAAAACTCGGCAAATCGTAAGTTACAATAATACCCCCCCACGAAAAGCACGGAGCTGAATTTGATTCGACTCCGTGCTTTTCTGTTTACAACAGGTAGAAAAATCATGGAACCGATATCGACCTTAGCAACAGCGGAACAAGATTTAGACAACAACTCGCCGGCAGTTCTGTTTCAACAGGCAAAAGTACGCATGGAGAGTGAAATAATCGGCCAGCAGACTCTGGTTGAACGCCTCTTAATTGCCCTTCTGGCCGATGGTCACCTGCTGGTTGAAGGGGCCCCGGGCCTGGCCAAAACCCGGGCCGTAAAATCCCTGGCCGACTGCATCGAAGGCGACTTTCAACGCCTGCAGTTTACTCCCGATCTTTTGCCCGCCGACCTCACCGGCACCGAGATCTACCAGCGTAACAGTGACAGCTTCCGCTTCCAGCCGGGCCCGCTGTTTCACAATATCGTCCTGGCCGATGAGATCAACCGAGCCCCGGCCAAGGTCCAGTCGGCCCTTTTGGAGGCGATGTCGGAGAGGCAGATCAGTATCGGCCGTAAGACCCATAAACTGCCCGATTTTTTCATGGTTATGGCGACTCAGAACCCGATCGAACAGGAGGGTACCTACCCGCTGCCGGAAGCTCAGCTTGACCGCTTCTTGATGCAGGTCAACGTCAACTATCCCGACTACGACAGTGAAAAAATGATTCTCGATCTGGCCCGGCGCGAAGCTTTGAATGAGCTGGAGCCGCAAAACTCGCAACCGGCAATCCTCAACCCCGAAATTATCATGCAGGCCCGGCGCGAAGTCCTTGATCTCTATCTGGCCGAACCCCTGAAAGAGTATATTGTCCAGCTTATTCTTGCCACCCGCAACCCGGAAAGCTGCGGTGAAAAGATGGAGCGCTGGATCGAATACGGCGGCAGCCCGCGGGCGACAATCGCCCTCGAACGCTGCGCCAAAGCCCACGCCTGGCTCTGCCGCCGGGATTACGTAACCCCGGAAGATATCCAGGCCGTAATTCACGACATTCTCCGCCACCGGCTGCTTTTAAGTTTTGAAGCCGAAGGTGAAGGCATCAACAGCGAAATGGTAGTTGATGAACTCCTGCGCCAGATTCCGGTACCTTAAAGCCTAGCGGAGAAAAGCCGCACCCGGCCCCGGAGTTACTTTAGGGCTGGATAGCTACGAAAAACTTTTAACCTCAAAATGATGTCGCAGAAAATTCCAATTCTTACGACATCCTGAACTTTTTGAACTAATAATGCGTCTGCCGAACTTTCGAAAAAAACCACGCGCGCAAGTCGCTAACGGGATCACCTGCAGCACCAGTGAACTCCTTGAGCTGCGCCATAAAGCCCATTCTCTGATAGGCTCAAGCTCTCATAAAGCCTACTCAATCATGGCCGGCAGCACCCTCTCAAAATTTCGCGGCCGGGGTATGGACTACGCCGAATCGAGGATCTATACTCCGGGCGACGATATCCGTTCGATCGACTGGCGGGTGACGGCCCGCACCGGCAAGCCCTACACCAAACTCTATATGGAGGAGCGCGACCACCCGATTATAACCCTGGTCAACTTCAGCCCGTCGCTCTACTTCGGTACCAAAGAGGCTTTCAAATCGGTGATTGCAGCCCGGCTGGCCGCCACCATCGCCTGGACCGCAGCCCTCAATAACGACCGCATCGGCGGCATTATCTTCACCGCGGAAGAGAAATTCGATCTCCGGCCGAAATCCGGACGCAAGGGGGTTCTCTCACTGATTCACGCTCTGGCTCAGGCTACCACCCACAACGCCACCGACCTTAGTGAATCATTTTTAGAGCCGATCCTGCATCATGCCATCCGCACAATTCGTCCCGGCAGCCGGATATTTCTAATCAGTGATTTCTATAATTTCGATCCGCAGCTTGAACAAAATTTAAGCCGCCTGCGCCGCCACAATGATCTCATTCTCTGCCAGATTATCGACCCGCTGGAACTCGAGGCCCCGGCCCCGGGAGTCTACAATATCAGCAATGGAGAAGAGCACGCCCGCTTTAATACCAAAAGCGACAGCCAGCGCCGGGCCTATACCTCAATCTTTGAACAGCAGCGACAGAAACTTGAGCAGATTTCGGGCAACCTGAAGATTCCCTATCTCAAAATTGTTTCCGGCGAAGATATGAGCGGAACCATGCGCCGGGGTTTGAGCCTGAAACGCAACGGGGGTAGAACATGAAACAGATGATGCAAAATCCCCTGGCTCAACTCAAGGATATCCATCTGCCGCCGGAACCAGGTTGGTGGCCGCCGGCTTTCGGCTGGTGGCTGCTGGCGGCTCTGCTGCTGGCACTGATCTGCTTCGCCCTGATCCGCTACTCCCGGCACCGGGCCCGTTTGCGACCGATCAAACTGGCGCTCAAAGAACTTCAGGAAATGAATCTTGATGTGGATGACCCTGAAGAACGCCGCCGCCTTCTACAACAGCTCTCCGGACTTATGCGGCGCTTTTCCCTCAGCTTTTTCCCGGAAGAAAGCGTCGCTGAACTCTGCGGTCAGGAATGGCTTAATTTTATCTGCGCCAAGAGTTCCAAAATCTCTGCAAAAGAGACGGAAAAGGCTTTTTCTCCTCTGATCCAGGATCCTTATGCACCGGTCTGCAACGCCGACCTGAGTGCCTTAGGAAAAAGTCTTGAGATGTGGTTTGACGGCTTGAAGAAAAAAAAGAGGTCAAAAAACACGCTCAGCCGGAAAGCGGAGCGCCCGAAAGGGGGTAGTAACTCATGACCAGATTTGTCTGGCTCTGGGCTTTTGCCGCCCTGCCTCTGCCCCTTATTTTTTATCTGCTTCTGCCCCGGGCCAAAAGCCGGGCCGGCAAAGCCCTGAAGATTCCTTTTTACAATGAGCTCTCCGGTTTTTGTGAAACTTCGAGCCGGAAAAACGCCAAGGGCATCAAAATTCTGGCGGCCGCCGCCTGGATCCTGCTGGTCGCGGCCGCGGCCCGGCCGCAATGGATCGGCGAACCGCTGAGTCTTCCCATAAGCGGCCGGGATCTGCTTCTGGCAGTGGATATCTCCGGCAGCATGAAAGCCCGGGATATGGAGATTAACGGCGAGTCGGTTGATCGCCTGACCGCCATCAAAAAGATTGCCGGCGAATTTATCAAAAAACGTGAAGGCGACCGGATCGGCCTGATTCTTTTCGGCAGCCGGGCCTACCTTCAGGCCCCGTTATCGCTGGATCGAAAAACGGTCAACCAGCTCCTGCAGGAGTCGATAATCGGGATTGCCGGAGAAAAAACCGCCATCGGTGACGCTCTGGGACTGTCGGTCAAACGCCTGCACGAACGGCCGGGAAAACGCAAGGTTCTGATTCTCCTGACCGACGGTGCCAATACCAGCGGTACGATTGAACCTCTCAAGGCGGCGGAACTGGCCAAAACCGACAAGGTCGCAATCTACACTATCGGCATCGGCGCTGAACGCATGGTGGTCAACAGTTTCTTCGGCAACCGGGTTGTCAACCCCTCCGCCGACCTTGATGAAGCGACCCTGGAAAAGATCGCCCAGCTCACCGGCGGCCGCTATTTCCGGGCCCGGGACAGTGCTGATCTGGGGAAAATATACGCCCTGATTGACCAGCTTGAACCGGTTAAAAGTGAGAATAACTCCCTGCGGCCGGTACATGAACTTTTTCCCTGGCCTCTGGGTTCGGCCCTGTTGCTGGCCTTTATTGTTCTTGGCATTAAAAGCCGGGATTAATTTTGATGGCGGCGTAAAAAGCGAATATACTGAACTTAAATATAGTTACTGAAATAGAAGAACTATGGCATCATTCTTAAATAATTTTCATTTCATCCGCCCCTGGTGGCTGCTGGCATTGCCGGCCGGCCTCTTCCTGCTGGCCGGTCTCAAACGGCAGGATGCGGGCATCAGTCAGTGGCACAAGGTCTGCGACCAGCACCTGCTGGAGCAGTTACTGGTGGGCGAGAGCCTCAATAAGCGCCAAAAAATCTACGGCGCCCTGCTGACCATGCTGCTGCTTGCCACCCTGGCTCTGGCCGGACCGACCTGGGAAAGACTGCCGCAACCGCTCTTCCGATCGACTGCCGGCCGGGTTATCGTCCTGGATCTCTCGCTCTCAATGAAATCCGCCGACATCTCTCCCTCCCGCCTGACCCGGGCCCGTTACCGGACGGTGGATCTGATAAAATCCGCCGCCGGCATCGACCAGGGTCTGGTGGTCTTCGCCGGAGATGCCTTTATCGTTACCCCGCTGACCGATGACCGGGCGACCCTGCTCAATCTGATTCCGGGACTCAACACCAACACCGTCCCGGTTCAGGGCAGCCGGGCCGATCGGGGATTAGAAAAAGCCTATGAGTT
>JANTFH010000093.1 GCA_024763535.1 Thermodesulfobacteriota bacterium | reverse complement strand
CTCTTCATGATTTTCATGCTTGCCGAACAGGACGAATTCTCGAAACGAATCGTCCGGGCCTTTGGAGATAGCTCTTCGGTTTCAATTCTTGAAGCTTTAGAGCGTATAAACAAATCGGTTCAGGATTATCTGGGCCTCAAGACGATGATCAGCTTTTTCACCGGGACTCTGGTCTCCATTGCCCTTTTCCTGTTTGGCGTGCCCTTTGCCGTACTCTGGGGAGTGCTGGCTTTTCTCTTGAATTTTATCCCGAATATCGGTTCCATGATTTCGGTCGTACCCCCGGTGCTAATTACCCTGTTTCAATTTGGTTCCCTCTCAAAGACCCTTGCCGTCGGTATCGTACTGGTTGCTCTACAGACAGTAGTTGGAAATTTTGTTGAGCCTAAATTGATGGGCAAAGGGCTCGATTTAAGCCCGCTGACAGTGCTTTTATCACTGCTTTTCTGGGGTTGGATGTGGGGCATCCCCGGCATGCTGCTTTCCGTACCTATTACCGCAGCCATCAAAATCGCCTTTGAACAGATAGAAGCTACCCGCCCGTTTGCCCTGATGATGGCCGGTAAGTAAAGGCCAGCAACATGAACCAGCGGGGTAGCTCAAGCCGCAATTTCAGTCGCGGCAGGGGTGAAAACCGAGACGGTCGTCGCAGGTAACATAAAATATAACTGTCAATACGCATTTTGACATGGAAAGTACAATAAAGTCTGCGACCAGGACCTGGACAATAAATGATCAGGCCGGCTTCCATTTCAGGCTCAACATAACTTCCTGATACCTCAACTAAAGGCCGCATGTGCGGCCTTTAGTGCTTTTCCTGCTTGACGAATACAATTCTCTTGTGTATTCTCCCTACCTAACGTTAGTTAAAGAAGATTCACCATTGTTTCAATTTGGAGAAAAAAGAAGATGTTGAGAATCTCACATTGCCTGATCGTATTTTTTATTACTGTTGTTGGAGCCGGTTACAGTTTGGCCGAAACTGCTAATCGGGCAACGCCTGTGACCGCTACTTCGATAACCCGCGATACTGTCATTATAACTGAAGAGGCGATGGGCTGGATTGAAGCAAAAGTTAATCCGAAGGTTGCCGCCGAAGTCTCCGGGAAAATCGAGAAAATTTACGTCGATACCGGCCAGACAGTCAGAGCCGGAGATACTATGTTCACAATTGACAGTGAGCAGCAGCAGATTGAAAAAAAGACTTTGCAGTCGGATATCGATCGACTTGAAGCCCTGATTGTAAACCAGGAAAGAACCGTTGCACGTTACCAAAATCTGCTGGCTAAAAAATCGATCTCCCAGGAACGTTTTGACAATGCCGAAGTCAAACTGATCACACTTAAAGAGCAGTTAGCCGGCGCCTTATCCAGACTGGCCGACAATCGACGACGCCAGGCCAAGACCTCGGTGTTTGCCCCGGTCGGCGGCAGAATCGAAAAAAGATTTGTCTCTGAAGGTGATTTTGTCAAACCGGGAACCCCGCTATTACAAATGGTGACTGACGAATTTTTACGTATAGTCCTGCCCTTTCCCGAAAATGTTGCGGCAAACCTTGCCCCAGGACTTGAAGTCAAGCTCACCTCTCCCCTGAGCCATAACCGTATAATCGATGCCAGAATTGACCAGATAAGACCAGCCGTAAATATTTACAGCCGGGCTCTTGAAGTTATTATTTACCTTGAAAATCCCGGGGCCTGGCGACCGGGGGGCACAATCAACGGCACCGTCATTATCGACCGCCGCGAAAACGCTATCCTGGTTCCGACCCGATCTATTGTCAGACGCCCTGCAGGAGAGGTTGTCTACGAAATCGAAAATAGTGTTGCCCGCCAGCGGCAGGTAATCACCGGCCAACGCCAAGGTGATCTTATTGAGATCATCAGCGGCCTATCAGGTGACGAAAGAATCATTGTTGACGGTGCCGGATTTCTTACCGACATGGCAAAAGTTGTGGAGAAAGAACAATGAGTTTGCCCGGACTCTCCATAAAACAGCACGTCCTGGCAATTATGCTGAGTACGCTTATTATCCTTTTTGGCTTGGTCAGCTATAACCGGATCGGGGTTGACGAATACCCGAAGATCGATTTTCCGATGATCTCAATCACAACCACCATGATCGGGGCTGACCCCGATATTGTGGACACGACCGTCACCAATGTAATTGAAACATCGGTCAACTCAACCCCCGGTATCGAACATATTATGTCACGCTCGGCTCCCGGGGTTTCCGTAGTCATTGTAAAGCTTGAACTGAGCCGCGATATCGATGTCGCTTTTAATGAAGTCCAGGCAAAAGTCAACCAGGCCCTGCGCGATCTGCCCCGGGAAGCAGACCCACCGGTGGTCGCCAAGATGGAAGTTGGCGCAGCCCCGGTAATGTGGCTGAGCCTCTCCGGCGATCGCACCCTACAACAACTCAACCAGTATGCCCGGAACATAGTAAAAAAACGGCTGGAATCGATTGATGGTGTCGGTGAAGTCAAACTTGGCGGTAAACGTGACCGCACAATTCGGATAAATCTTCAACCGGAGGCGATGGCCGGCCTCTCAATCACCATCGGTGATGTTATTCGCGCCTTTCAGACCAATCATATTCAACTACCGGGCGGCTACCTGGTCGGAGGCCTGACTGAAAATCTTATCAAGCTCAACCTGGAATTCCATAATGTCAGCGAGATTGCGAACCTGATTATTGCCCACCGGGGCGAGGCGGCCATCCGTTTAAAACAGGTTGCCACGGTTGTCGACGGCCTTGAGGATAACCGCAAGCTCTCTCGGTATAACGATCAACCTTGTATAAGTTTAGGAATTGTAAAAGTTACCGGATCAAATACCGTAGCGATAGTTGACGCGGTAAAAGAGAGACTGGAACACGAAATCAACCCCCAACTGCCACCGGGGCTCCGGATTGAAACGGCCGTAAATTCAGGTGATTACATCGAGGAATCGGTAGCCGCCTTAAAAGAGCATATTCTCCTGGGAACCCTGTTTGCGGCTTTGGTGGTTTTTATTTTTCTCAAATCATTCCGCTCTACCCTGATCATCTCCACAGCAATCCCAATCTCCCTGCTGGGGGCAGTGATGGTGATGTATTTTGGGGGCTTTACTTTTAATAAAATGACACTGCTGGCCCTGCTCCTGCTGATCGGCGTGGTCGTCGATGATGCAATTGTCGTTCTAGAGAATGTTTTCCGCTTTCGCGAAAAATATCCCGATATGGATCCCCATCAGGCAGCCCTGGAAGGCACCAACCAAGTCGTCTTTCCGGTTCTTGCCGCAACCTTCTCCCTGGCCTGTATATTTGCCCCGGTAATTTTCATGGGTGGTATAATCGGCCGTTTTTTTACAGCTTTTGCTGTGGTCGTAACGGTTGGCGTCTTAACCTCTCTTTTTATCTCCATCACCCTTACACCGATGCTCTGCTCCCGTTTCTTAAGTGTCAAAACAAAAACCGGCATGCTCTATAACTTATGGGAATCCGGCTTTCAGGTTATGGAAAAAATCTACAGGGTTTCTTTACGTTTCACCCTGCGTTTTCGCTGGACCATGATAATTCTTACCCTCGTCATTGTCTGGTTATCCCTCCCACTGCTCGGAAAACTCGGCAAAAGTTTCATACCGCCTGAGGATAAAGGTCAGTTTCTAATCACCCTGAAAACCCCCCTAGGCTCATCCATCGACTACACCAACGACCGCCTGGCTGAGATTGAGAAAGTTTTAAAGTCTCATCCCGAAATCGCCTCCTATCTCTCGACAATTGGTGGTGATGCCACCGGCCAGGTTTCCAGGGGCGAAATCTCCGTGCGTTTGACCCCACTTTCCGAACGCTCCCTGAAACAATATGATCTGATTCCCATCTTAAGAAAAGAGTTGGCAGAAATCCCCGGGGTTCTGGCATTTCCTTCACCAGTTAACGTGATTGGCGGGGCCCGGGGAGAACCTCTGCAATTTAATCTGAGTGGGCCCGAACTCCACCGAGTCGCAGAACTGGCGGGTAAATTAAATAAAAAATTATCTACAGTGCCGGGCTTGGGTCGGGTCGATCTCGACCTGCAACTCGACCTTCCCCAACTCAAATTTATTTTGGACCGCACCCGGGTCGCGGATTTGGGACTAAACGCCCTTGATGTTGCAATGGCGGTCAATGCTCTGGCCGGTGGCCTTGATGTGGCCAAATATAACGATGAACCCGGAGATGGCGAGCGCTATGATATCCGCTTGAAAGCTACGGAGGGGAAAATCACTAGAGCTCAGGATTTGCGCCGCATTTATTTGCGAACAAGGAATGGCGAACTGGTCCGGCTCGACACCGTGGCCCATTTTGAAGAATTCCTGGGACCGGCGGTTATCTCCCGCTACGACCTCCAATATGCGGCTGAATTCTTTGCGACACCGGAAGACGCCTTGGGCACAGCCGTGAACAAAGTCATGGTTACTTCCAAGGATCTGCTACCGCTGGGCTATAATGTTAAAATGACGGGCCGGGCGGAAGAGTTCGGCAAGACCGTCCAGTATATCAGTTTCACTTTTATCATGGCTATTATTCTGGTGTACATGGTGCTCGCCAGCCAATTCAACTCATTCATCCAACCCCTGGTCATCATGGTCGCCCAGCCTCTGGCAATTATCGGAGGGCTTGGGGGCTTGTGGCTCTTTGGCCATGGCCTCAATATCTTTTCGATGGTCGGGCTGGTATTGCTCATGGGACTGGTGACCAAAAACTCGATCCTTTTAGTCGATCTTAGCAACCAGCTCCGAAGCGAAGGCAAAAGCATTGAAGAAGCTTTAAAAGAGGCCTGCCCAATCAGGCTGCGACCAGTGCTGATGACCGCCTTTACACTTATCCTGGGCATGCTGCCGGCCGCCCTGGGCTACGGCGCCGGAGCCGACACTAACGGCCCCCTCGCAGTCGCGGTTATCGGTGGGATGCTCTCATCGACCATGCTTACCCTGCTGGTCGTTCCAGCGGTCTATTCTCTGGTTGAAAATGGAATTGCAAGAGTCCAACGTTGGCGCAGTAAAGGTTTTAGAGTTATAATCGGAGACCGCCCATGAAAAATTTCATTCTTGCAATCTCTCTTACGATCCTCTTTTTAAGCACCGGAATTAACGGGTTTGCAGAAACCCTGGAAGAGGCCTGGGAAATTGGTTTACAAAGCGACCACCTTCTTAAGGCGGCCGGGCAGGATACCATATCCAGGCAGGCGGAACTTGATGCCGCCAAAGGCAAACGCCTGCCCTCCGTTAATATTGGGGGGGGATACTCCATCCTCGACAACGAACCGGCAGCTTTTGCACAAAATATTCAATTTAAGACCGCAGATGATCAATCCCTGACCTACCATGCCATGGTTTCAGTGCCGATCTACACCCATTTTCAGATAAGTTCATTGATCGATGCGGCGACCGCGAATCTTCAGGCCGGTAAGGTTGCTGAACAAGCAACCCAGCAAAAAATAAAGTTGAAAATTGCTGAAGCCTATATGGCGATTCTACTCGCTATCCAACAGACGAATGTTGCCGTAAGTCATGAGCAGAGCCTCGCCGCCCATGCCGCCGATGTCAAGAATCTTCATGATGAAGGCATGGTACCGGCAAACGATCTCTTAGCGGCCAAGGTTGCCCTGGCCAACGCCCGGCAGATAACTTTGCAATCCCAAAACCGGCTCGATATTGCCCGCTCCGCCTACAATCGTCTATTAAATCGCCCCTTAGACTACACAGTTAAAATCGAAACAATTACGCCCAGCTATCCCGAAACCGACTTATCGACGTTAAATGAAAAAGCCCTTAAAACCCGCCCGGAACTGACCGTCCTGACCGAACAGATAGGGGCCTTAAAATGGCAGGCCAAATCAGAAAAAGCGACAAATGGCCCTAAGGTTATGCTCAAGAGCGGCTATGATTATCGGGAAAATT
>JANTFH010000092.1 GCA_024763535.1 Thermodesulfobacteriota bacterium | reverse complement strand
GATCCAGACCTTGCGGATCAAACAGAACCCCCGAACCAGCCACAATCAAGACAATCTTGACCTTGGGGGAACGTTCCAGCAGCAGGCGCATGGCATTACCGGCAACATCGCCATTCGGGCCACCGGTCAACTTGACACTGAAAGCGTCACGCCGCATATCGATACCGAGTTCAGCCATGGTTATTTCAGCAAAGGTAATGACACCCAGAGAGGTCACCCCGTACTGTTTGTGATTGATACCAACCGCCTTGCTGGAGATCACTCCTCCACCTAAGATATAGCCGCGTTTTTGAGACTGCTTGGCAATCAACTCGATCATCGAATCGTGCATATTTTCGTCAGGGCCCAGCTCAATCGGCTCTTCCTCGGCGTAGTAATCGACGACCAGCGGATTTTTCGCCCGCCCTTCACTATCGGTTACATAGAGATCAAAAAAAGCGTTTATAAAACCATACTGCAATTTGTAAAGACTCTGCAAGCGGGCCGCACTATCGCTAAGGTCGCTGACATCATGGACGACAACCATCTTCGAGCCGCCCTCATAAATATCCTTGTTTTTCAGATGCTGAGTGTGAGCCAAAACGTAGACCTCGCGCAGCAAAGTGCCGGCAGTAGCGAGAAAATCATCCTCCGTTGAACAGGATATTGTACGCCAACCGCCACGGGCAATATCTGAAAAACCGACATGATAACCACCACCGTAGCGACCGTAAAAAAAGGTGATGCGAAAAGGTGTAGCACCGGCCGGAAAATCGGCCGTAAACTCGGATGCCATCTCTTTAAGGTAGGCCGGGTCAAGACGAAAAGCAAGAGCGTGTTTCTCAGGTACAAAGAAGTTACTCTTCAAAGTATAACGAACCAGGAGGAGAGCGGTTGCAAAGATAGTGCGCCTGAGGTTATCAAAATGACGATGACCGGTATTATATCCGGCAATCATTTTGACAACCTCATCCTGCAGACGACGACTCTCAGCCTCTCGCTCCTTAAGCTCCGGGACAAAGCGAGCCCGAAAAAAACGTACCAGGGCCAATGCAATCTCGGGACTCATATGAAAAGCGCGCCGAACCTCTCTCAAGTCATAGACGTCAGGCTGACTGTGGGCCAGATTGGTGTGACAGAACGCGACCATGGCATTAATCAGCAGAAGCTCTTCTCCATTAGCCAGATTTCCCAACACATACTGACGATAGAGACTCCCTTTGTTGGCCAGAATCTGAGTGTTGTAGAGCTCCCGCTTGAGATGCTGACAAAAATCAGGACCTATCTGGCTGCATTTCTCGAGATAAAAAGTTCCAAGAAAGTGAGGATTGACACCGGTCGCAATCTCAAGACAGTAGGCTCGACTGACCCGCCCCTCAAGACGGTGAAAAACCTCAAGCACCTGCTCAAGAAAACCGTGACCGGGAGGGTTACCGACGGAAAAGAGAATCCGAGTCTCAGGGTGATCACAGACATCGATGCACTCTTCCACGGCAAAATAGAGACCGTCATAGTGACGTCCCTGCTGGTAAAGCCATAGCAGGCGGGCGATCCTTTCCGGCGGTGATATTTTAAGGTAATCGATATTATTTACAGCCAGCAGATTCAGCATGGAGCGCAGTTCGGCAAAGTTGAATTCGGGATAGAGCTGCCGCAGTGCCGACTCGACACTCTTTAAAAGGCCACGAGGCAGTTTTACATTTTTGACGGCCCGCACTTCACGGCTGGAAACCTTTTTAAATTCATAACGCTGAATCTCAAGAACGGCCTCACTGCCGGGCAGGCTGCCATAAGAGTGGGTGATCTCGGCGTAGGTCGGTTTTTCACGCAGATTGGTTAGCGTCTTATAAATCGAGCCGGCCTGACTTAATCCGGCAGTAATCAGCAGCTCCTCACGCTCGGCGAGCAGCAGATGACGATTCATCCCCAAAGTATCGAGACCGGCAACCAGCAGATCAAGCGCCCCGCAATGCTCCTCCATGGTCAGGAAGAAATAGGGATTCATATTGGCCTGGAGCCAGGTAAGATTATCCTGTTCTCGCTGACGACGCAGCTCAAAATTATCATTCAGGCGCTTACTTATACGCTGTTCAATATCAGTAATGTCAGTCATAATGGTCTCCCAAAACTATTACAGTTGACAGTTTCATGAATTTAATCTTCACAAACCTGCTGAAAAAATTTAAACATGATTTTTCCGGCCATTTTTCGAAGCTCATACTTTTCCATAAGAATCTCATGCCGAGCTTCAGGAATCACCTGGAGCTCACAGTTGCCGGCCCGACGACAAAAAAGGTCCTGTGCCTTATTATCGACCACCCGGTCAGCTCCGGCTTGAAGAATCATGATTGGTAACCTCAAGTTTTCCGCCCCCGCCAGAATCTCCTCTATGGCCGCCAGGGACTGTTTGACCCAGGCGTTGGTCGGGGAACCTAACTGGATTCGGGGATGATCAATCATCAGCTGCTGGTTGTTGGTATAACTCTCTCGATCAGAAGTCAACGTATTATCATCGGTAAAGGGCTCCGGTTTAAAGGGCCCACCTCCGATGATGTAACTTCGACTCCGACCCAACGCATCTAGTAGAGACAAGAGTGGTGAGACTAGAAAAGCGGGCCAGGGCGCGGTTGAAAAACCGAGCATGGGAGAAGTCATAACGATACCGGCAAAACTTCCCGGATAACGCAGCTCATGCAACAGGGTAATGGTGCCCCCCATCGAATGGGCCAGAACCAGACAAGAATCATGCGGCCGCCGGCTGACAATATGTTTCAGAAAAAAATGAAGATCGGTAACATAATCATCAAAACTTTCAACATGACCTTTATGAGGGTCGGCGAGCTGACGGCCGGAAAAACCCTGACCACGATGATCGTAGGAATAGACCGTGAAACCGGCGGCGCTCAGTTCATTAATTACGGCTCGATATTTGGCAAAGGTCTCGTTACGGCCATTAACAATAATGACCACCCCTTTTTCAGCTTCAACTTCCCGGATCCCATAGACAATCTCGACTCCGTGACAACCCTCAAAAACACCGATCTCCATCTCCGGAAGAAGTTGCTCTACTTCGCCGACCACCTCTGACGCCATAACTGATCCCGGTTCCGCTATAAACAGGATGATCAATCCCGTGATAAAGGCAAAAAAATTCTTCTTTCTCACACAAACCTCAACTTTCGAAAAACTTTCCGCCATTTCAGACAATTTGTCAATAAAAAACAACTCAGCCGCAAGCCCTTCGATAAAATGAAAAAATCCGGAAACGTTAAAGAACGCCGTTCGCTGTTCTTTTTCGTTGTTTTATCGAATCAGTTTTGCTACCTTAATGTGAAGAATCACCGTAACGACTTTTAACCCTGAGACCCAGTCGGGCCTAAAGCAAACGAAAAGGAGTCCAGTTATGATTTGTCACGAAGTGGATTATACGATAATCGGCAATGATATGCAGATCGTCGAAGTTGAACTTGACCCGAATGAGTCTGTTATCGCGGAAGCCGGAGCCATGAACTATATGGATTCAGAAATCACATTTGAAGCCAAAATGGGTGATGGTTCGGAAGCCAATGAGGGAATTTTCGGCCTCTTAAAAGGAGTCGGCAAACGGGTTCTTACCGGCGAATCGATCTTTCTCACCCACTTTACCAATAACGGCAGCGGTAAAAAATCGGTTGCTTTTGCGGCCCCTTACCCGGGAAAGATAATCGCCCTTAACCTTAAGAATATCAACGGCGAGTTCACTTGCCAGAAAGACGCCTTCCTCTGTGCCGCCCTCGGCACCAAAGTCGGTATCGCATTCAATAAAAAACTGGGTGCCGGCTTCTTCGGCGGCGAAGGCTTTATCCTGCAAAAATTAAACGGCGACGGCATGGCCTTTGTCCACGCCGGCGGCACGATTATCAAAAAAGAGCTTAACAACGACACCCTGCTGGTTGATACCGGCTGCCTGGTCGGCTTCACTCAAGGTATCAGCTACGATATTCAGCGAGCCGGAAACCTGAAATCGATGTTTTTCGGCGGTGAGGGTCTTTTTCTCGCAACTTTAAGCGGTACCGGAACCGTCTATCTGCAGAGCCTCCCCTTTTCAAGAATGGCCGACCGCATCATTGCTCACGCTCCTTCAGTCGGCGGCAGTGATAAAGGTGAAGGCTCAGTTTTAGGCGGTATCGGCAGGCTGCTGGATGGCAAGTAGCTGCATAAACAGAACCGCCTGATTCTCTAACCCGAACTGTGAGGGATGAAGATGGACAGACGCAGCTTTATTAAACAGGTTTTTTTGTGGAGTGCCGGTTACAGCCTGGCGATTCCTCATTTCCGAATTGTGCCGGAGGCTTTGGCGGCCAGTGCGCCGACGCCACTCCTGGCTTTTTCCGAAGGAAGCGACTACGGCGCTCTGGCCCGGCAAGTTCTCAAACCTCTGGGCGGCATAGAGACTTTCGTCAAACCCGGCAATAAGGTTGTGATAAAACCTAATATCGGCTGGGATCGCAACCCCGACCAGGCCGCCAACACCCATCCTCTGGTGGTTAAGGCTTTAGTTGAGGAGGCTTTGGCGGCAGGTGCCAAAGAGGTCAAGATCTTTGACCGGACCTGCAACGAAGAGCGCCGCTGCTACGTCAACAGCGGCATCAAAAAAGCACTCGAAGAGATCGATGATCGGCGGGTCAAACAATTTCATCCCGATGATCGTAAATACGTGCCGGTCAAAATCGAACGGGGCAAATCTGTAAACCAACTGAGCCTCTACCGTGACGCCCTTGAAGCAGATTGCTACATCAATGTTCCGATCGCTAAACACCACAGTCTCAGCACTTTGTCTCTCGGCCTCAAAAACAGCATGGGTGTCTTAGGCGGCAACCGCGGCTGGCTCCATTTTAATCTCGGCCAGAAACTGGCGGATCTGGCCACCGTTATCAAACCGGAACTAACCATTATTGACGCCACCAGAATTTTACTGAGAAACGGGCCCCAGGGCGGCAATCTCAAGGATGTTAAAATCACCAATATGCTGATTGCCTCGGCCGATGCGGTGGCCGCCGATGCTTTTGCGACGGCGACCCTTTTTAAAATGAAACCTGAAGAGATCGCTTCGACGGCGGCCGCTTATAGTATGGGCTTGGGAGAGATGAGGCTTGACGCCATGCAGATCATAAAGGGAGTGTAAATTCGGTAGATGCAAAAAAAGCGACTCCCCCGGCGTATCTTTAGGCTGCTCTGTCAAGTCTCTACGCTGCTTCTCTTCATTACGCTTTTTATAAAAACCGATTATGCCGGCCGCGACGAGATCGACTACGCGGTCAATATTTTCTTCCGTCTTAATCCTCTGTTAGCGGCAGCAACCGCCCTCGCCGGACGCGCCGTTATTGCATTAATGCTGCCGGCCCTGTTGACCGTCGCTCTGACCCTGCTCTTCGGCCGTGCCTTCTGTGGTTGGTTCTGCCCGTTAGGCACCTTGCTTGATTTAAGTCACTATTTTCTCAAACCCCGACAAAAACCGGTGAGCAACCCCTGGCTTTCACGTTCGACCAAATTTTACCTTCTCTTTTTCATCCTCACCGGAGCCTTTTTCGGCCTCCCGCTGGCCGGCATTCTGGACCCCTTCTCACTACTGGTCAGAGGCCTCTCTCTGGCTTTTTATCCGGCCCTCAATTTGGCCTCCACCTCGTTCTTCACCTTTACCTATCAGCAGGCGCCGGAGTGGATCAACGCTGTCACCGAACCGCTCTACAGCGGTCTTAAATATGCAATCCTGCCCTTTCATCAGAAATACTATGACCTCGCCCTTTTGTCCCTGACAATGCTGACGCTGGTCTTTCTGCTGGAACTTTTGGAACGTCGCTTTTTCTGCAAAAAAATCTGCCCGCTGGGCGCCCTGCTCGCAATTTTAGCAAAATTTTCCCGGCTTCGCGGCCACGGCGGTAACAACTGCACAAACTGCACTATCTGCCAAGATATCTGCCGCATGGAGGCGATCGATATTAAGCGCAACATCTCGGCGCCGGACTGCAATCTCTGTCTCGATTGCCTCGACGCCTGTCCCGGAAATAAAATTTCTTTCCACTGGTCGACCCCGAAAACCGAGAACAACTCTTTCGCTCTCTCCCGAAGGGCACTTCTGGGATCACTTGTCGGCGGCGCCACCCTGCCGCTTTTTCTTAAGACCAGAACCCTGGCCCAACAACCCGACCCGTTCCTTATCCGGCCGCCCGGAGCCCTTAGCGAAAAAGAATTTCTTGCAACCTGCGTCCGCTGTGGCGAGTGCATGCAGGTCTGTATCGGCAACGCCATCCAACCGACCTTTCTGGAA
>JANTFH010000091.1 GCA_024763535.1 Thermodesulfobacteriota bacterium | reverse complement strand
CGACATCGACAAAAGGGGTAAATGGAGCCCGACCTGACCAGAGGTTGATTTCACGGTCACCGTCGATCACAACCAAAACCCGGTTACCCCCGAAACCCCTGATTACAGGCGTCACATCCCACAAACCGGCACTGGAAAGAGATACCCCAGGCAGCTCAGCCAGCGTCTGAGCTGCCGTTGCCGGGCTGCTGACAGTCAGAGTTTCAGGCGTAATCGCCTCGATCGGGGTCGGGACGTCAAAACCTTTCTCCTCCATACGGGTCGCGGTCACAATCAGTTCATCAATAGTTGTCGCCGCTTTTAAAGGATTAACCATAAATGTTATCACAATTATTATCATCAATGAAGCCCAACTTTGTACACCGTTCATTTCCAACCAGTTACCACTCATTTCCCCCTCCTCTTTGTTGATATTAAAAAAACTCCCCAAAACAAAAAATCCCCGCATCGAAACTAATGTTTCGACCCGGGGATTCCCTTTTCTATCCAACAGGTTATATTAACGCTCAACTCCGTCCACGAGTTATGGCGTTATATGCTCAGGCAGGTCTTCTGACTTCCGGATCATCCGACTGACCATCCCTTCCCAGGATTTGAAAATCCCAGTGGTGTGTGATGGCGTTTGTCCCCGGTTACAGCGGCGGGCCCGTCCTCGAATTTCACGAGGTTCCCGATTAAGCTCTTTCAGAATTATCTTCTGGTGAGCACCTGAACATCTATATGAGTATCTTTAATGCGGGGGGTTATTTAGTATAACAGGCACAGGATGTCAATACGATTTTAGCCCCGTAAAAAAGCGGCCCAATTTGCAGCCAGCTCTCGGTTGCTGCCGAAATGGGCATGAATGTAGGTTCCCATGACCCGGCCTCGGCAGTATCCTGCGGCCAGCCATTCGCTCTCTCCGGGACGCCGATAACGTAGTGGAGCTTGAGGAAATGCCGGTTCAAGATCAGGTGATGACCAATGAAATTCATGGCCGCGCCAAGCCGTTCCAGTTTTACCGAAAAGACCATCGGTAAAACTTTCAACCTCAACATAACCCAAGCGATGACGCCGTTTTTCCATTCTGGTTGAGAGCGGTAAAACCCCTGACATCGCCCACTCTTTGCCCTCCTGATCAAGCAATTTTTGACTTAAATACATAAGGCCGCCGCACTCGGCATAGATCGCCCCGTCATTTTCAGCAAAATCGGCAATCGCCTGACGCATCTTGAAATTTGCACTCAGCTCTTCAGCAAACAGTTCCGGATAGCCGCCTCCCAAATAGATACCTTGAAGGTCTTTTGGCAGATCCGATTCTGAAAGAGGAGAAAATTCAATCAATTCAATTCCGGCCCGGCGCAAAAAATCGAGGTTATCGGCATAATAGAAATGAAAAGCCTGATCCTTTGCCACCCCTAGTCTCACCTTGCAGAGCCCAGCTTTCCGGGCTGATGCCGGTCTGGTAAGCCATTCGGGGTTCTCACTATCAAGCGGCAATTTGGGAAACTGACGGCGGCATTTGCGGGCCAACAGATCGAGATCAAGATACTCCTCTACCACCTCGCCAAGCCGCTGATAGATGTCAGCGTCCCGTTTCTGGTCGGCGGTTACTAAACCTAAATGTCGTTCCGCCAAAGATGGTACGACTCCACGCGGTAGAGCCCCAACCAACGGCGGCAACTCGGCTGCAGTAAGGGCTTGCTCTAAGATCTCACGATGCCGATCCGAGCCAATATTATTGGCGATAACTCCGGCAATCTTTAGTCCCGGTTCAAAATCGACAAAACCTTTGACCAGAGCCGCTATCGAACGGGCCATAGAACGAGCATCAACTACTAAAATCACCGGAAGTTCAAGCAGCAGCGCAACTTCGGCCGTACTTCCAGACAGGGTGGTCGCCGATGCCCCGTCAAAAAGACCCATCACTCCTTCGACCACGGCAATATCATGACCGATAAGCGCCCGCGAAAAAGATTCGAGAACTGCCGCTTTACCCATCATCCAGGTATCAAGATTTCTAGATAGTACACCACAGGCCGCCTGATGGTGACCGGGATCGAGATAGTCAGGTCCGCACTTGAAAGGCTGAACCTTGTAGCCGCGTTTTTTAAAAGCCGCCAACAACCCCAAAGTCAGGGTTGTCTTCCCCGCCCCGGAGTGGGTTCCGGCAACGCATAAAGAGATTATTTCACGCTGTTTCGTCAACTTCTCACTCTCGCATCTAACCAAATGCGGGAACAATCCCCGCAACCCAACCGAGCCCTATCGGCCCACAAATAAGTGCTCTTATCAGAACATTTCCTTGTTAAAAAAACAAGAAAATAACCTGTAAGGCACTAAAGATAAAAACAGTTTGCTCTTGACAAAAACGGCCACCGTAATATATTGCGCCCCACTTGTAAAGCAAACATTAAAAGATGCATCGATCGTTTCATCAGGGTAAATCAGGGTAAATAATAATGAAAAGTGGGAAAACCGCAATTGTCTTGGCAAGTTTCGGCACCACCGTGCCAGCCGCGGTGCAATCAATCATCAATATTCAGCACCATATTGAGAATGCTTTCCCCGAAATTCCGGTAAAACATACCTTTACCTCCAATATTATCCGTAAAATCTGGAAAAAGAGGCAGCTTGAACGAGATCAATGGCTGCAACAGGGTATTCCGGCAGAGATCATTGATGTCAAAGGCATTATTGCGACAATCGGCGAACTCCAGGAAGATGGTTTTCGCACAATTATCGTTCAGCCCACTCACATCTACGCCATGGAGCAGTTTATCGACCTGATCTCATATGTTGAAGCCCTCAACCAGATCAAAACAATTAAACAGAGATGGATGCCTTTTGACAAGATTGTTATCGGCCGGCCGGCCTTAGGGGGCTGGGGCGACTGTTACGACTACCATGAAGATATGAAAAGAGCCTTAAAGACTCTCGAAGATGATGTGGCACTGGCCCGAAAAGAGCAGGCTGACCTGGTCTATATGGCCCACGGCAACGACTATATGTCGACCGGCATCTACGGCGAATCTCAAAAGATGATGGGGCGCCTCTACCCCGATATTCAAACTTTTTTCGGTGCCGTCGAAGGTTATCCGGAACTTGAAGATATTCTTCTAATGCTTCGATATCACAGCAAAAGTAAAAAAGTCATCCTCAAGCCATTCATGATTGTCGCCGGCGACCATGCACTTAATGATATGGCCGGCGAAAAACCTGAATCCTGGCAGAATGTCATAGCTAAAGAGGGCTTTGAAGTCCTTCCCGTTCTCCACGGCCTCGGAGAAAATTCCGCCTTTGCCGAAATCTTTGTCGATCACATCCGCGATACCGCCCGCGATCATGAGATCGGCTTGAACGACGAGAAGTAGCCAGCCATTGCGCACTTTAAAAAAACATCAGGAACTACCGGCAGTCATAAATGTCGACAGTCTCGGTCCCATCACCTTTGTTTCCAGTAGCCGAGCCCGAAGAATCAATATCAGCGTTAAAACCTCCGGCGGGGTTCGAGTGGCCGTCCCGAAACGGGCCACACTCAAAGAGGCCCGGCAGTTTGTATTAAGTAAACAGACCTGGATCGAAAAGCAACTTACCCGCCTCACAAGAATACAGGACGAGGCCAACAAATTCTCCGAAAAGATCAAAGAGCTTGATATTGATAAGGCCTCAAACAAAATTGCCACCCGCCTCCATGAACTGGCCCAAGAGCATGGTTTCAGCTATAACAAGCTAACCATACGCAACCAGAAAACTCGCTGGGGCAGCTGCTCGGCCAAAAACAACCTCAGCCTCAATATCAAGCTCGCCCTCCTGCCGGATGAACTCCTCGACCTGGTTCTGATTCACGAACTGATCCATACCAAAATCAGAAACCACGGTCCTGAATTCTGGCAAATGCTTGAAAAAATCTACCCTCTGGCCCGAGAACTCGACCGTCAGATCAACAAATACAGCGGCCTGCTTCACCTCCCCCTCTAAATAATCTGATACAGCGCACCTCCACCCTGCAAGCAACTCTTTTCTCACACCACCTTACATCGTTCTGCAGAAAACACTGTCTCCTTATCTTCCAGGAACACCACAAAACCGGCACTCCAGCTACCTTTCCCTCACAACCAGCAAAACAAGCCAGACATTCGCAATGCATAAAATCTCAAACGTTCGATAAAAAGTGATTTTAAAATAATGCTCCACATAAATAATTATTGTAAAGATACAGATATTATGACAATATAAAGTTAGAAATATTAACGGTTGAAACGCCTCTCAAAAAAAAAGGTCTGGTTGTGTGATACTCTTGTCAATAATCGCTTTAAAAGAGCCACCCAAAGACCGCTGACTGCGTCTTCTGAGATGACTATACAAAAACGCTCCCGGACATATTGGTTCGTACTACGGAATGCTTTGCGGGGGTATCCCTGTCCAAAATAGTTACTCCAGCCAATCAAGTGTTTGTTGATTTCTCCAACAAGCTTTGGAATTGGCTTAAAGCACATTTGCAGGCTCGTCATCTCTCGCAGCTTTTCTCCCTCTCGGGCCATTGCCTTCTTAGAGGGAAAGATGTTCAAATACCGGGTATCGCAATTTTCAATGAGAGTTTATTCCCTTACTTATTTGCAAACGACCATCGTTCAATCCTTTTATCTGATTTACCCCGTCGACATTGTCTTGTTTTTTAATTTTTTTTATGGGAAAGTATCCTTTTTTAACGCATTCGGCTTATTGATTTAAAGCGGATCGTAAATTATTCTTAGAAGAATAAATAATTGTTTTGTTTTGACAGTAAAGCTCTGGTTTGTATTTGTATGCTGCCTTTTTAATCAATAGGGTTTTCCCTAAAGGAGTCAGAGGATGAAAAAATATACGATTTATGGAATTGTTGTCGTAGCGTTACTCTCATTGCCGCTTTGGATTATGAGCTGCCGCCTTATTGCTGATTACGAGCCTGCAGACATTCCACCGGAAAAGGCCTATTATGCCACAGCTGAAATTTATCGCACGATTTCCGGCTCCAGCAAAGAAATTACAGAAAAATGGTCAAGCTGGCTGTACGTGCCAGGCCATAATTTCTCCTACCCTTACCAGGAATATACTGAAGAAAAAATAAACCAGTATATCAGTGAATCCCTGGCACCCGGTTTCACCTGGCATTATCGAAATTTGGAAATCAAAGCGGGAAATGATATGCCACCGACGCGGAATATGGCCGGGGCCGATTGTGACAATAAACCCTCGCCCAGGATTTTTGGCGGCCCGGCCGACAACCGAATTGTTTTTGATACTGCTAATTCAACCTATCGCTATGTTGAGATTATGACTTATGATGCCAATAATGTTGTTGTTGACCATGTCAATGTGCCGATAACCCATGCTGAAGTCTCTTTTGCCGAACGACCCGGAACAGCGGGAGTCATCAACTGGCAGGTTATCAACGAAGATCATCTTCTTTTCTCCGACATCTACCTGGAACTCGATGATTTCGACATTACGGTTGAAGTTGAAGGAGAACGTCATACGGTTACCATAACCGATTGTTCCGTCAAAAATATCGGTGCAGTAACTGCCGAATTAACAGCTGCCAGGTATTATCGTATTTACGATGCCAAATTTTATATGTACTGGAATGAATCTTCCGGAGAGCTGTTGAGATTTTGTGTCAACGGCGATTCTTCTCTGAGTGGCGGCGGCGTGGTAGAGAGGTGTCCTGAGACCAGTCAGACATTCAGTTTTGGACTTACCCTGGGTCAGTATGAACTGGGCTTTCCAGCCCAGTTCAGTATTCACCTTGCCTTGCCGGTTGGATCGAGCCCCGATTTTATTTCTCACCAGCCCCAGGTAGAGCTTGCCGACAAGGTAATCTACGCCAGTCAGCTGCCGGTAACGGTCCCCCTGGAAGTCAGCTCCATCTGCGATGTTGAAGATGGTGCTAGTTACATAGACAAACTTTACTGGATCGAGAATTACCAGGATCCGGCCCATGAAGCTTTTATTGCCGAGCTAAGTCCGGTAATGCCTGAAGATAAGTCCTTTACAACTTACGGCCAGCACAAACTTACGGCGATCGTCTATGACACCGATGGTGGCTACCACGCCGCTTCAATGATTGTTGACATCAGGCAGCCGGGTATGACCGTAGTCTCTCCCAATGGCGGTGAATGTTTTGAGGTCAGTACGGCGGCCGGAGGCCATGAACATGAGATCACCTGGAATGGAGCAGGTATTACCGGTAATGTCGTGATTAAACTTATTTATGAGGAGAACGGCCAGGAACATCAGGAAACTATTGTGCAAAGCACCGCTAATGACGGCTCTTATTTCTGGACAGTGCCGTCGTATGAGACCCATAATCAGTGTCGTATATTAATTACGGATACAGCTA
>JANTFH010000090.1 GCA_024763535.1 Thermodesulfobacteriota bacterium | reverse complement strand
TATGGCTAAGCAGTAAAATTAATATTGTGCAACAACAAGGGCCGCAAGAGAAATCTTGCGGCCCTTGTTGTACGGGTATATTTTTTAGAGATGTCCTTTAGTCTTCGAAGGCCATTTTCGTCTGCCAGATTTTCCAGACGTTGCCGACCAGGTCGGGGCCGGGTTTGAGGGTGGGTTTGCCGGGTTTCCAGCAGGCTGGTGTGGCTTCCGTACCTTTGCTGTTGCGGACATGTTGGAAGGCTTGAAGTTGACGGAAGGTTTCTAAAATATTGCGGCCGACGGGCGGGGTCAAGACCTCGTAACCCTGGATGACACCATCGGGGTCGATAATAAAGCGGCCGCGATTTTCAACTCCGGCTTCTTCGTTGAAGACTCCGTAGAGTTTGCCGATCTGGCCGCCGGCATCGGAGAGCATCGGGAAGGGGACGCCGCCGTCAACCATCTTGGAAAGCTCATTGTCATCCCACATCTTGTGGACGAAAACCGAGTCGATACTCATCGAAAGAATCTCAACTCCCATTTTCTGGAATTCGGGATATTTTTCGGCAACTGCCGAAATTTCGGTGGCTCAGACAAAGGTGAAATCACCTGGATATAAGCAGAGCAGAACCCATTTCCCGAAATAGTTGGAGAGTTTGACATTGACGAATTTCCCCTGTTGATAGCCGGGGGCGGTGAAATCTGGTGCTTTGTGGCCCACTTGAATCATCGGTTTGACCTCCTTCGGAGCAGTGCTCGTTTCAGTTTTCTCAGCCGGGTTTTCGGTTTCACCAACCGGACCGCCAGTCGGGCGGGCGCAGCTGACATCCATCTCTTCAGCCATAAAAAACCTCCTTATTAATTTTATGTAAGTTTACAGCGAGATTATTCCCGCTTTGCTTCAGACCTTTTTCTTCTCAAACAGATAAAACATAGCAAGGACTATCAGGGCAAAAACAACAATCACAAGCCAGTGGCTGACGTCCAGTATCTGGGGCAGAGTGAGTTTGCCATAGTTGCCTAGAGATATGATCTTTGCCTTCATAAAGGGGTAAGCTTCCGCATAGAGAGCGGCCCCGCAGAGCATCCCGAGAATACCCCAGAGGGCATCAATACGCCCCTCTCCGACCGCACCGACCGCAGTTCCAGGACAGTATCCCAATAGACCCCAGCCGATTCCGAAAAGAGAACCGCCGAGCAGTTGGGCACCGATCGAAGTGCCTTTGACACTCAGTTTGATGAGACCCAGATCCTTTAAAAGGTAGATCCCGATGGCTGAGACGATGATTGAGCTGAGCATGAATTTGAAGATCGTCATATCGAGAAAGCGCATCGCTCCGACCTGTTTATCGTAGCGCAAAACCTGGGCTTTCTGCAAGAATATACCGAAGAAAATTCCGGTGATCAGACCATATCCAAGATTCATGATCGGCCTCCTTTAGCGCTATAGATAAGATTGGCGATAAGCGCTCCGACCAGGAAGAATCCGGCCAGGGAGATAAAGCCGCTGGAGGATAGTTGAGCTAGACCGCTCAATCCGTGGCCGCTGGGTCAGCCGCCGGCCAGGCGGGCGCCAAACAGAGCAACACCGCCTCCGAAAAAGGCGACAACTCCGCGTTTGGCCGGGTTGTTGCCGAAGCGTTGTTGCCACATATCAGGCACTGCCTGAAGTTTGAAGTCACCTGATGATCGGGCCGAGATGAAGGCTCCGAGTAAGACCCCGAAGACAAACATTAACTGCCAGTCGGGCAGGGCCTGAGCTCCATATTTACCTTTTTTCTCTGTAAAATGGACGTTTTTAGAGGTGTCGATACCGATGCTCTCTTCAATGACCGCAGCAACCCGGACAAAGGTGGTTGAAGTGCCGAAGAACTTACCGTTGGCCCAGACTGAAAAAATCATCAATATTCCAGCCAGAGCACCGGCTAGGTAGGGGTTCCAGGTTTTTTTTAACATTGTTGTTCCTGTTCAGGTCATAAATTTTAGCCACGAAAGTGCACGAAAATAAACGAATTTTTTTTTGAATTTTCGTGGCTGAAAAAGTTTACTGTTAAGAGTTTAATCCAGTTTGGGTTGCGGTGTTTTGTCAGTCGGTTTGGGCAGAATTGGATGATCTACGACCGGCTGTTTTCCGGTTGTGGCCTTGAGAAAGGCCACGACGTCGTTGACTTCCTCTTTCTTGAGGACACTTTCCAGCTGGGCCGAACTCATAACCACTACCGCCGCTCTCAGGCCCCAGACTTTGCCGGAGTGAAAATAGGGAGCTGTCAACTCGATATTACGCAAAGATGGTGATTTGAAGACAAACTCGTCACTCATGGCTTTAGTGACCAGAAAACGTCCTTTGTCACCGGCAATGATCCGGGCGGCCGGAGCGCTGATAACGCCGAAGCTGTAGTAGTCATCGCCGCCCATATTGATGCCGCCATGACAGTCGGCACAGCCATTATTGATGAAACTGGCAAGTCCTTTTTTCTCACTTTCGTTAAGAGCTGTGGCATTACCTTTAAGGAAGAGATCAAAAGGGGAGTCCGGGGTGACCAGAGTAGCTTCAAAGACTTCAATGGCTTTGGCCATATTGTCAAAGGTTACCGGATCGGCCTCTCCGGGGAAGGCTTTTTTGAAGAGTTCAATATATTCCGGCATGCTTTTCAAGGTCTTGATTACCATCTCCGGTTTGTTGTTCATTTCGACGCTGGCCTGAACCGGGCCTTTAGCCTGTTCGGCCAGGTCTTTGGCCCGGCCATCCCAGAATTGAGCGACATTGTAGACCGAGTTAAGGACGGTCGGGGCGTTACGCGGTCCTTTGCGCCAGCCATGACCGGTTGAGGTCTCCTGAAAATCAGCTCCACCGAGGCCGACATTATGGCAGGTGTTACAGCTGATCAGGGCGCTACTCGAAAGGCGGGGTTCGAAATAGAGAATTTTCCCGAGCTCCACTTTTGCCGGGGTTGCCGGATTACCTTCAAGTGTTGGCGCTGCGGCCGGTATCGGCTTGAAATATTCCTGGGCATCAGCCATCAGTTTGTCGCTGGCCAGCGCCGGGTTTGACAGCATAAAAATAAGCCCCAAGGTCATGATAGATAGTAGTATGGTTCTTCCCTTCATCTGTTTCTCCTTATTGATTGTAATGTTATTTGATTAATTGTTATGGATGTTTGTGTAAGCCATATTTAATATACACAATAATCAGGCAATCCGCAAAGAAAAATAGATTATTATTTACTGAGTCACGCCGATTTATGTTTAGGTTATAGATATTTTGCGCAGGTAAATTCTTTGACTTGACAATAACTATACTTTTAATATTGTCTTTGTCAAGTCATTTTTGGCCTGCAAGGTTATCTCTTATTAATCTGCAACGGGTTGACATATTTTGTCTACATATAGTAATGATTCTATCATTAAATATCATGATGTTTTAACGCCGATGGGCTTATAGCCGGCTCATCAATTGTCAAGGAGGAGAGAATGAAAAGATTATTGTGGTTGGGAGTGGTTCTGCTGGTGCTGGCGCCTTTCAGTAATGCTTTGGCGAAAACCACATGGCACATGCACCTTAATTATCCGGCGGGTAACTTTCACTCCCAAGGGGCTCAGCGTTTTGCTGATAATGTCAAGGCGGCAACCGCCGGGGAGCTCGAAATTGTTTTGCATCCAGGCTCTTCTTTAGGTTTTAAGGGGCCCGAGCTCCTGCGGGCTGTAGCCGACGGCCAGCTCTCCATTGCCGAAGTGCCGACCGGGATGGTTGAGGGCGACGCTCCGATTCTCGCTCTGACGGCCCAGCCTTTTATCTCAAGTAACGCCTTTGAGCAGAGGCTGCTCTACCAACTGGCTAAACCAGTCTATAAAAAGACTTTAGAGCGTTTTAAGCAAAAGACTCTTTATACTTCAGTCTGGCCTTTTTCCGGAATCTACACACAGCGGCCGATCACCAAGCTGGCCGATCTTAAAGGTCTTAAAATGCGGGTTTACGACGGTACCGGTCTTGCGTTTGGTAAAGCTACCGGAGTGGCCGCGCGAAAAATGCCTTTTAGTGAAGTCTATCCGGCGATGAAGGCGGGGCTGCTCGACTCAATGTATACCTCTTCAGTTTCCGGTGTTGATGCCAAATCGTGGGAAGTGCTGAAATACTTTACCCGGATTAATATCTTGGGGCCGGTCAACATGGTCAATGTAAATATCGATGCCTGGAACAAGCTCTCGGTGGAAGTTCAGGGGCAGGTGCTTGAGGTTGCGCTGGCGATGGAGGATGAGATGTGGAACCTGGCTGGCGATATGGATCGCAGTAGTCTGAAAACCCTTAAAGATAATGGTATGCAAGTCCTCGATGTCGATAAAAAATTTCGTTCGCAGCTCAATCAGGTCGGGATTGAATTACGTAGTGCCTGGTTCAAAAAATCCGGAGCCGATGCCGAAGCGGTTTTGAAACAGTATAATCAGATAACCGGCCGCTAGGGTCAGTCGTCAGAGGCCAGTGGTCAGTCGTCAGTATTTTTTACTGCACACCGACGACTGACCGCTGGCCTCTATTTTCAGGTTCAACATGCAGCGAATAATAATAGCAATTGAGCGTCTTAGTGATGTCCTGGCAAAACTTTCAGCGGTGGCGTTGGGGCTTATGACACTGCTTATTCTGTTGGAGATATTTCTTTGGAATACATTTGCCAAAACCACCCTGATAGCTGATGAGTATTCAGCCTATGGTCTGGCTGCGATTATCTTTCTTGGGGCCGGCTATACTCTGAAAGAGAAGGGCCATATTCGGATTACGCTGGTCTTAAATCTGTTGCCTCGGCGCCTCGCTTTGCTTGTTGAGTTACTGGCTGGCAGCAGTGCCACAATTTTGGTCGGTTATATCACTTGGCAGCTTATAAGGATGACGTTTTCGGCCTGGCGTTATGGAGCAACCTCAGGAACGTTGACGGCAACCCCTTTGTGGATTCCTCAAGCCTTGATTGTGGTTGGGGCGGCAGTATTTGCCCTGCAGATGGCGGTTGAAACTTTGAGAGTTATGCCCTCTGCGTCCGGTTTGTCGGCTCATCCGACTGAGCCAGAGGAACAATAAAAGTATGGATGGCCAAACCCTGATCATGTGTCTGGTGGTTTTCGGAATCTTGGTGTTGACCTTGAGTTCCGGTATCCATATTGGATTCAGTCTCTTTATCGTCGGTTTTTGCAGTATGACGCTCTTCTCGCCGCTGCCGCCCGGCGGTAATCTCGCCTCTTCGGTCTGGTCGACCATCAACAAGTGGGAACTGGTAGCTTTGCCTCTCTTTATCCTGATGGGTGAAATTCTCTACCATTCGGGGATCTCGGAGAGTCTTTTCAAGGGATTGGTGCCCTGGCTCTACCGGTTGCCGGGAGGCCTTTTGTTGATGAATATTGTGGCCTGTACCTTTTTTGCCGCAGTCTCGGGTTCGAGTGCCGCGACCACAGCGACGGTTGGACGCATCACTCTGGCCGAATTTGAAAAACTCGGTTACGATGAGAAACTTGCTATCGGTTCACTGGCCGGGGCCGGGACTTTGGGGTTCCTCATCCCTCCCAGCCTGATCATGATCGTCTACGCGATTTTAGCCGAGGTCTCGATCGGCAAGATGTTTATTGCCGGAATCATGCCGGGGTTTCTGTTAGCTTCTATCTATATCCTCTATATCATTTACCGTGGTCTGCGCGATTCTGGGATTGCACCAAGGATGCAGGAGAGCTACAGTTGGCGTGAGCGTTTTATTGCGGTCAAGGATCTGCTGCCGGTCATTTTCCTGATTTTAATGGTTCTGGGCAGCATCTATGCCGGTTTTGCGACTCCGACCGAAGCTGCCGCCCTCGGGGTTTTAGGGGCCGCTCTCTTTGCTTTTATCAACCGTCGTCTTAACTTAAGTGGTCTCTTTACCTGTTTGTTGGCGGCCATCAAAACCACCTCCATGATCTGTTTGATTGTCATGGGAGCCAGTTATCTTTCCCGGGTGATGGGTTTCTTGGGGATTCCGGCGGCCCTGACCCAGGCGATTGTCGGGCTCGAACTCTCACCTTATACCCTGATGCTGATGTTGGGCCTGGTCTACGTCGTTCTCGGTTGTATTCTGGATGGTTTTTCAATTGTCGTCATGACTCTGCCGATCGCTCTGCCGATGACAGTTGCCTCCGGTTTTGACCCTATCTGGTTTGGCATTTATCTGATTTTGATGGTTGAACTCAGCCAGATAACGCCGCCGGTCGGTTTTAATCTTTTTGTCATCCAGGGACTGACCGGTAAACCGATCGGTGAAATCGCCGTATATGCCCTGCCCTTTTTTTTTCTGATGGTTTTAACCACGGTTATCATTACGGTTTTCCCCGAAATTGTCCTCTATCTGCCGCGTTTAATGAGCGGTTGATCAAAATTGAGATAAGCTATGTCTGAAGCTGATAA
>JANTFH010000089.1 GCA_024763535.1 Thermodesulfobacteriota bacterium | reverse complement strand
GCCTCAGAGCCGGTGATGCCGACTCCGACACCAAAATTTTCTTCATGAGCATCGATAAGGCTCGTTTCCGCAAACCGGTGTTGCCCGGTGATACCCTGGTCATGAAAATGGAACTGCTTAACCACCGACGCAATATCTGGAAATTTTCCGGGAAAGCTAAAGTTGACGGGGTTCTGGTCTGTCAGGCTGAAATGATGGCCAGCATAGGAGACTGAGAAATATGGCAACTATTCACCCCTCCGCGATCGTCTCGGCAAAGGCAAATTTAGGGGAAAATGTCTCAATCGGCCCTTACGCGGTCATTGAAGGTGACGTCGAAATCGGTAACGACAGTATTATTGAGCATCATGCCACGGTTAAAGGCAAAACCGTTATCGGTAACTCCTGCAAAATCTACCCTTATGCCCTGGTGGGAACCGATCCCCAGGATCTTAAACATAAAGGGGGTCAGTCCGAGCTTATAATCGGCAACCACACCGTTGTTCGGGAATATGTCACCATCAGCCGAGGTACTGAGTTGGACGGCGGTTTTACCCGAATAGGCTCGCATAATTTCATTATGGCCTACGCCCACATTGCCCATGACTGCCAGCTTGGCAACCATATAATTCTCTCCAACGGGGTAACTTTCGCGGGTCACTGCGAGATTGCGGATTATGCTATAATCGGTGGATTAAGCGCGGTTCATCAGTTTTGCCGCATCGGTCGCCACGCCTTTATCGGAGGTACTTCCGGAGTCTCCCAGGACATCCCGCCATTTGTCTTGGCAAACGGCAATCACACACGTTTATACGGTTTGAACAAAGAAGGCCTGAAAAGACGCGGTTTCAGTGCAGAGACTCTGAAAAGTCTCAACCAGGCATACCGGATTATCTTCCGCACAACCGGGCTCTCCCTGAAAAAAGCGATTGAACAGGTTGAAAATGAGCTGGAGGTAATCCCTGAGATCCAGGAGATGATAGATTTTATCAAGTCCTCAAAAAGAGGAGTCTGCCGTAAAGGATAGCATGAAAAACGCTCCCCACATGGTGATGGTTGCCGGTGAAGATTCGGGTGATTTTCACGGAGCCAACCTGGCCGTTGCCTTAAAAAAGAAGTTGCCTGCAATCAGGCTCTCCGGCATCGGCGGCCTGAAAATGGAAGAGCAGGGGGTCGAAATTATTTTCCCTTCATCCCGACTCTCCGTAATCGGTTTAACCGAAGTTCTGGGGTCACTTGCCGATATATTAGCCGGCCGCAAAGCTATTCGTCAACACCTGACAAAGAGTCGGCCCGACCTTCTGATACTCATCGATTTCCCCGGTTTCAACCTGCATCTGGTGGCCCCTTTCGCCCACAAACTTAACATCCCCATAGTTTACTATATCAGCCCCAAAGTCTGGGCCTGGCGGAAGGGCCGGATTGCAACCATCAACCGGCTGATTGATAAGGTGCTCGTCATTCTGCCTTTTGAAGAGGAGTTTTTCCGCCGGCATAACGTAGATGCCGAATATGTGGGCCATCCCCTGGTAGATGAGTTTGCCGACTTTAAGAGCCGTAGTCAGCAAAAAAGCCCCATCATCGCCCTGATCCCCGGCAGCCGTAACAGTGAAATAAAAAGACTATTGCCGGAGATGATAACTGCGGCCCGACTCTATGCCCGGGATAAACCTGAATTACGTTTTCTCATTCCCGTAGCCCCGTCCATACCGGAAGCTATGGTTGAGGAGCTGATCCCTTCCGGCTTTCGCGATCGCGTCACCCTGCTCCGCCGGCCGCTTAAAACCGTGCTGCAGGATGCAGCCTTTGCCCTGGTTACATCCGGAACCGCTACGCTGGAAACAGCTCTGGCGGAAGTACCGATGGTGGTTATCTACAAAGCCAGTCGCATATCTTATGAAATCGGCAGAAGAGTAGTTAAATTAACCCACTTCAGCCTGGTAAATCTGATTGCCGAAAAAGAGATTGTTCCGGAACTTTTACAGGATGAAACCGCGCCTGAAAATATCGTCCGGCAGATGAGATCCATCCTTGACAACCAGTTCCGCTACCAGCAAACCGTAAAAGAGCTGAAACAGCTTAAATCGCGCCTCGGAAATCCCGGCGCCCCGCAGCGAGCCGCTGCGGCAATTATCGAAACTATGAGAAAACATGCATAATTACCGACGCCTCTTACGCTACATAAAACCCCTGTGGCCAAGGCTCCTGCTGGCGATTGTCTTTATGATCATCTTCTCGCTGCTGACTTCAGCCATCGCCTTTCTGGTTAAACCGGCTCTGGATGACATCTTCTTGAAGCAGGATGCCACCATGCTGAAAATCCTGCCCCTGGGACTGATACTGATTTTTCTGCTCAAGGGCGTTGCCAACTACTTCCAGTCCTACTTTATCGGCTATGTCGGCAACCGGATTGTAACCGATATCAGAGAGGAGGTCTTTAACCATCTTCAAAGCCTCTCACTCTCATTTTTTACCTCTACCCCAAGTGGAGCCCTGACCTCACGCATTATCTATGATATCGGCATGATTCAGCGTTCGGTATCGAACATTGTCGCCGGACTCTTAAAAGAGATATTTACGGCTCTGGGGCTTATCGGGGTGCTTTTCTACCGTGATTGGCAACTGGCCATTATCGCTCTGGTTATTTTGCCGCTACTTCTTATCCCGATCATAAAATTCAGCCACAAACTACGCCGTTTCAGTAAAAAAGGACAATCTCAGGTAGCTGATTTATCATCTTTTCTGCAGGAGAGTTTTACCGGTATAAGGATTATCAAGGCTTTTCTTATGGAGGATTTTAACCGGCGAGAATTTCTCCGGGTCAACGAACGGCTCTTTACCCTAAGAATTAAGCGGCTGCGGGTAAAATCATTGACCGCGCCGATTTCCGAAACCTTCGGCGGGATGGCGGCGGCGGCCGTCATCTGGTATGGCGGCAGCCAGGTTATCAACGGTCAGGCAACTCCGGGTAATTTCTTCTCTTTTATGACGGCGCTGTTTATGCTCTACGCCCCGATCCGCGCCCTCAACCGCAGCAATAACCAGGTTCAGGAGGCTCTGGCAGCCGGTACCCGGGTTTTTGAACTGCTGGATACTGAATCCGAAATTAAAGATATTGAAGATGCTGCAACCCTGCCGGATTTCAATGACACTATCTGTTATAAAGATGTAAATTTTGCCTACAATGAAGAGATGGTTCTAAAAAATATTTCACTGACCATCAAAAAAGGCGAAACGGTGGCGATTGTCGGCCACAGCGGCAGCGGCAAATCCACTTTGGTCAATCTGCTGCCGCGCTTTTATGATGTGACTTCAGGAAGTATCTCTATTGACAGCTACGACATCCGAACCGTCACGCAACGCTCTCTGCGTCATCAGATTGCGATCGTATCACAGCAGACAATCCTCTTTAACGATACTATCCGAAACAATATCTCCTACGGCCGTAGCGATGTCAGTGACGAAGCACTCTTGGCCGCGGCAAAATCAGCAAACGCTCACAAATTCATCGAAAAACTGCCTGAAGGTTATGATACCATCGTCGGTGAAAACGGTATCCGGCTCTCCGGCGGACAACAGCAGCGCCTCTCAATTGCCCGGGCTCTGCTGAAAAATTCTCCCATTCTCATTCTTGACGAAGCAACCTCCTCGCTGGACACCGAATCCGAGCGAGAAGTCCAGGAGGCGATTTCCCGCCTGATGCGGGATCGCACCACACTGGTCATCGCCCACCGCCTCTCAACCATTACCAATGCCGACCGGATCGTAACGATGAGCAACGAGCAGATTGTTGAAATCGGAACTCATGCAGAACTCATGCAGAAGGGCGGAGAGTACGCAACCCTTTACCAACTCCAGTTCAAGAACGAAGCTGACAAGCAAAAGGCCTAGACCTTATAATAGCTGCGATACCAGCGCACAAACTCTTCAATACCCTGCTCTAAGGGGGTTGCCGGGCTGAAACCAACGGCCCGACTGAGATCCTCAACATCGGCGTAGGTTGCCGGTACATCCCCGGGCTGCATCGGCAACAACTCTTTACGGGCTTTACGCCCTAGAGATTTTTCAATCATAGCTATAAAATCCAGCAGTTTCACCGGACTGTGATTACCGATATTATAGAGCCGATAAGGAGCCGGGCTGCTGCCCGGATCGGGAGCAGCCCCATCCCAGTCCGGGTTTGCCTGAGGCAGCGTCGGCAGCAGCCTGACAATACCCTCAACGATGTCATCAATATAAGTGAAATCCCGTTCCATCCGACCCTGGTTAAACACCTTGATCGGCTCACCCCGCAAGATAGCTTTAGTAAATAGAAAAAGGGCCATATCCGGCCGTCCCCAGGGACCGTAAACGGTAAAAAAACGTAATCCGGTCACCGCTATCCGATAGAGATGGCTGTAGGAATGAGCCATAAGTTCATTTGCTTTTTTGCTGGCCGCATAAAGACTTAAGGGGTGGTCAACATTATCATGAACCGAAAAGGGCATTCTCGTATTGAGCCCGTAAACCGAGCTTGAAGAAGCATAGACCAGATGTTTCACCCGGTTATGACGACAGCCCTCAAGAATATTAAGAAAACCTGAAAGGTTACTGTCGATATAGGCTTTGGGATTTTCCAGACTGTAGCGAACTCCAGCTTGGGCCGCCAGGTTAACAACCTGCTGAAAAGAGTTCTCCTTAAACAACTCGGCCATACCACGGCTGTCAACCAGATCAAGATTGACAAAAGTAAAATTTTCACTCGTCGACAAAATTGCCAGACGATCCTTCTTTAATTTGACATCATAATAGTCATTCAGATTATCCAGTCCGACAACCGTTACACCCTCAGCCAACAACCTGCGACTCAAATGAAAACCGATAAAACCGGCAGCCCCGGTCACCAAAATACTCATTATTTTCTTCCTCTTATCTATTACCTTAGGAACAAAAAAAGCTGACCTGTAAAATCAAAAAAACCGGGCAGAGATAGCTATCTGTCCCGGTTTTTTTTAGCTTACTGCAAATAATTTCAAACAACCGCTGTAATTCTACATATCAAGATCTGGGGTTTCACTGACAAACTGATAATGACCGTCAAAACAGACCCCGACCCCTTCCGGCTCGGATCGTACAACCCGACCGTTCATTGCAACCCATGAACCGGATCCGGAAAAAGAATTTAGAAAAAGATTAACCTTCAGGTCCGTACCATTCTCAAGAGACTCTCCCTCCGTAAGGAGAAATGCCCCGCTGGATGAGACGTCACGGGTTGTCCATTCGAAAGACTGAACCTCACCGTCACCGGGTATTACTTCAACGTGCGCTGGAACCTGCAGATTGTATCTGGTAACTACCCTTCTTTCCATAATTCCACCAATCCGGTTAAATACAACGATTTCAACTACATACGGCTACGTTAGAAAGACCGCAGCTCTCTTTTCCAACAACCTAATTGAAGCTATGTTCACACAACCTATTAAAGTATCTGTTTATATACATATATAGTTAAAAAATCAATCAACCAAAAGTATTAAAAAATAATTATTTTTTTGCTGACACACATTTTTAAAGTGAAGCATTTAATATGCCAAAATGTAATATATCAAAATGATTGAGGTATTGCAATGGGCTTGGGTAACTGTAAAGAAAACCGACACATTTTCAGGTGACGGTAACGCCCCATACCGTGATTGGCAGTTTCACGAATTCCCATATTTTCACTCTAAATATTTGGAAGCCCATAATGCCGCCTGAAGACGATTGGGCACATTGATTTTTCTGAAGATACGGTAGATGTGACTTTTAACCGTATGTTGACTGATGCATAAGTGGTCGGCAATCTGATCGTTCGTCGAGCCGCTCCCGATCTCCATTAAGACCTCTTTCTCCCTCTCTGACAAACTTACCGGCAACAGAGATTTCAAACGAGCCGGGCTTTCATCAGCTCCGGCCGCAAGCTGGCCCCGGCTCTCAAGGATACAGCGGCTGATCAACTGCCGGGGAAACCATAGTTCACCGGCCATAATTGCCTTGACAAAACGTATCAGGAGGTCAGGGGTTACATGATTACCATTAATCACCCCACGTACCCCACGTCCCAGCAGATCGGATTCGATTTCATAATCAGGGGAGAGATTAATCAGAGCCAGACATACTTTGTGATCGGTAAGCAGACGGTCAGAAAAAGTTGCAACATAGCTGAGGATATCTTCAGCACTTTCATCGAAACAGTCCCGCAACAACAACAGGGAACGACTGCCGACAAAACTTGCCGACGGGTGGTCACACACATCCTCGGCGACCTGACAATATATCTTAAACTCACGTTCTAAAAATGAGGCCAGGAGTCCTTTGCGGGTATTTTGCCGTCCGAGAATAAAAACAACCCAGTCTCGAATTGTAAACTCTGCCGTAGTCACAATAGTGCCAACCTGTAAGGAAGTTAAAA
>JANTFH010000088.1 GCA_024763535.1 Thermodesulfobacteriota bacterium | reverse complement strand
GATTATGGCGTTCGGCAATTGCCATCAAAGCGTCCATATCAGCCGGAATGCCGTAGAGGTGAACCGGCAGGAGAGCTTTGGTTTTCGGGGTGATTGCTGCTTCAACCGCCTGCGGATTAATAGAAAAAGTTCCGGGAGTAATATCGACAAAAACCACTTCGGCTCCGCACATACCGATTGATTCACTGGTCGGAAAAGCGGTGTTGGGTACCGTGATAACCTCGTCTCCGGGACCGACCCCCAGACTTTGCAGGGTCAGGGCCAGGGCATGGGTACCATTGGCTACGCCGCAGGTCTCGTCAAGATCAAGCCAGGCCGCCATCTCTTTTTCGAAGGTTTTAACCTCAGGCCCGTTGATAAAGGCACAACGGTCGATAATGTCGGCAAAAGCGGTTTTGATCTCCGGCAGCAGCGGTTTGAACTGACGGCTTAAATCAACAAATGGTACATTCATAAAAATCTCCCTGGGATAACTGCTGTCTCACAGTCTTAAAAAAAGTTGAAAAAAAGGAGGGCCGGGAGATCTCGTAGGTTGTGATATTTTTTACCATGAGAGATAACAAAACCAATGAAATCCGAGCCCTGATTGTACAGTGTTTCATCTGATGCTGTAATTTTTTTCTAGACGTAAATTTGTGGTTGGCTTCATAATTGTATGAAATCCATTATAATTATAACAGGTTAGAGTGAAGAAACTATGAAGTTGCTTTGCAATAAATTGCTTGTTTTTCCCACTGTCGATGTATCCAACTTCGGGGAAATGATCCGCCATAAACATTTAATGCAATCTTTTACCTTAAAGTATCGGTCAGCTACCAGAGTTACACCAACATTTCAACATAAATTTTCATTTTCTCTACCCATCCATACTTCTAGAAAGTTTGACTATTGAACTTCGACAAATGGTTTTTCGTAAAGCGGTCAATCATGAGGAAAATCTTCTTTGAATTATTTAGTTAAAGAGTGTTATATGGAGAAGGTGAGGACTACATTGTGCTTTTTGTCTCCGATGCGGCTTCATAGTTTCTTCACATCAAGCTGCTAAGATTATGTAATATTTGTAATGCTCAGTTTAGCATGAAGCAAATAAACTTCGGTAGACGTGAGCGAAGGGGATATAATGAGGAGCGATTTTTTACCATTTTCAAAGCCGTCCATCAGTGAAGCTGAGATCGCGGCCGTCGCCGAGGTTCTGCGCTCCGGCTGGATTACCACCGGGCCCAACTGTACCGCGTTTGAAGAGGCTTTTCAAACTTACTGTCAGGCTGCGGGAGCTGTGGCTCTAAGCTCGGCCACCGCGGGAATGCATATCGCCTTAAAAGCTCTTAATATCGGCCCGGGTGATGAGATAATCACCCCTTCTCTGACCTGGGTTTCGACGGTCAACCTGATCACTCTGGCCGGCGCTACACCGATCTTTGCCGACATTGACAAAGATACATTGATGATCTCGGCTGACACCGTAAAACCCCTTATAAACGAGCACACAAAACTTATTATTCCGGTTCATTTCGCCGGGGCCGCACTTGACCTTGAACCTTTACGGCAACTGGCGGCGGTAAATAACATCCCCCTGCTCGAAGATGCCGCCCATGCCGCCGGCAGCGAATATAAGGGCACTAAAATAGGGGCTTCAGGAACGACGATTTTCTCTTTCCACCCGATTAAGAATATGACCTGCGGCGAAGGCGGTATGTTCTGCTCTGATGATGGCCGTTTTCTCGACCGCATCCGCCGGCTCAAGTTTCACGGTCTCGGCGTCGATGCCTACGACCGCAACGTCCAGGGCCGGGTCCCGCAGGCGGAAGTCCTGGAGCCGGGCTACAAGTACAACCTGACCGATATCGCTGCCGTCATCGGTCGCGGACAACTGGCACGGCTGGATGGCTTCATTGAAAAACGCACCCGGCTGGCTGAGCGTTATCTTGAGCTACTGGCCGAAGTTGATGAAATCAGCCCGTTAAAACAACCGGAGTATTCGATGCGTCATGCCTGGCATCTCTTCATTATCCGGCTTAAAAATGCCAAAACCGCGGCTGACCGGCAGAATTTTATGGCAGCCTTAAAAGAGCGCAATATCGGCACCGGCCTCCATTTTAAGGCCGTACATGAGCAGAAATTCTACCGTGAAAGCTTGAAACTTAAACCCGGCTTGCTGCCGGCAACAGCATGGAATTCAGAGCGCATCTGCTCACTGCCGCTGTTTCCCGATATGAATCTTGGCGATGTCGATGACGTCGTCGATGCGATTAAAGAGGTCCTTGTATGAATAATTCCGTGCCATCACCTGAACTTTCAATTGTCGTCCCGGTTTTCAATGAAAAAGAGTGTCTTCCGGAACTGATTGAACGCACCCTGGATGCGGCCCGCGAATGTCAGCGCTCATTTGAATTTATCCTCGTCGATGACGGCAGCCTCGATGGTTCACAGGCGATGATTCTGGAAGCAGCGGAGTTCTATCCCGAGGAGGTAGTCGCCGTCATCCTGAACCGTAATTACGGCCAGCACGCCGCGGTTTTTGCCGGGCTCGAACAGAGTCGGGGAGAAATTGTCGTTACCCTGGATGCTGATTTGCAGAATCCCCCGGAAGAGATTCCCAACCTTGTCCGCGAGATGGATAAAGGGGTTGATGTTGTCGGTACGGTACGCCAGAATCGCCAGGATACCTTTTTCCGACGCACGGCTTCAGCTTTAGTCAACCGCATGGTCCAGAAAGCAACCGGCGTGATGATGCAGGACTACGGCTGTATGCTCCGGGCCTACCGTCGCTCTATTGTTCTGGCCATGCTGCAGTGCTGCGAACGCTCAACTTTCATTCCGATTTTAGCCAACAGTTTTGCCGGCAGTACCGCTGAAATCCCGGTACAACACGCATCAAGGGAACTCGGTGAATCAAAATACAGTCTTTTCAAGCTGATCTCCCTCCAGTTTGATCTTTTAACCTCGATGTCAACCTTCCCTTTACGTCTACTTTCGTTTATGGGGACAATCATCGCCTTAAGCGGCATCGGTTTCGGTATCCTGCTAATGCTATTGCGGTTTGCTTTCGGAGCGTTGTGGGCGGCCAACGGCGTCTTTACTCTGTTTGCAATTCTTTTTGTCTTTATCGGGGCTCAGTTTGTCGGCCTCGGCCTGCTCGGTGAATATATCGGCCGCATCTATCACGATGTCCGTTCCCGACCCCGGTTTTTTATTCAGGAAATCCGTGGTGCCGGTAAAAAACTCGACAAAAACTTATAGAACTGCTATCACTTTTTTTCAATTAGCCACAGACCCACACGGACCTACATAGACAAGGGTTTTGTCCAATATTGTCTGCGTGGGTCCGTGGCTAAAAAACATTTACTTAAAACTTACCAAAATACCTTAGGAAAACTAAATGAAAGCTATCGTTTTTGCCTACCATAATATCGGCTGTGCCGGACTTAAAGCTCTGCTCGAACAGGGTTTCGAGGTTGCGGCAGTTATCACTCATGAGGACGACCCCTTAGAAAACATCTGGTTTGATTCGGTTGCGGAACTGGCGGCGAGTCATAACATCCCGGTTTATGCGCCGCAGGATATCAACCACCCCCTCTGGGTCGAACGTCTGCGTGAATTTGAAGCGGAAGTTATTTTCTCCTTTTATTACAGAGATCTGATCGGCCGGGAAATTCTTGATCTGGCTCCGACAGGCGCCTTCAACCTGCACGGTTCATTGCTGCCTCGTTATCGCGGCCGCTGTCCGGTTAACTGGGTGCTGGTTAACGGCGAAACCGAAACCGGCGTCACTCTGCACTATATGACCGAAAAACCCGATGCCGGTGAAATTGTCGGTCAGGAACAATTAAAGATTGCCGATGACGATACGGCCTTGACCCTGCACCATAAACTTACTGCGGCCGCGACAAAGCTGCTCAATAATATTCTGCCGGAAATCAAAGCCGGAAAAGTCTCAAAAATCCCCCAGGATACAACCATTGCCAGCTATTTCGGCGGTCGCAAACCGGCTGATGGAGAGATTGACTGGCAGCAATCGGCAACCCGGATTCACAATCTTGTTCGCGCTGTAACCAGGCCTTATCCCGGTGCTTTTTCCCATCTTGGCAATCGTAAATGCCTCTTCTGGCAGGTTGAAGTTGTTGAAGAGAACCATGAGATGGTCGCCGGCACGGTTATCACCACCGAACCGCTGGTTATCGCCTGCGGCAAGGGAGCCTTGAAAATCAATTTTGGACAGACTGCCGACGGCATCTATATGAGCGGCAGCCAGCTCGCCCGGGAGCTTAATCTCGCTTCGGGCATGCGCTTTTATAATCCCAACAAGATGGTCTTCGAGAAAAAGGCGAAAAAGAGGGTTCTGATTCTCGGCGTCAACGGCTTTATCGGTAACCATTTAAGTGAAAAACTCTTAGATGACGGTGGTTATGAGGTCTATGGCATGGATCTTCATACGAACACGATCAGCCATTTTCTCGACCACCCCGATTTTCATTTTAAAGAGGGTGACATCTCAATTATGCATGAGTGGATTGAATATCATGTGCGCAAATGCGATGTTATTCTGCCGCTGGTTGCAATTGCGACTCCGATTGAGTATGTCCGCAACCCCTTAAGAGTGTTTGAACTCGATTTTGAAGAAAATCTGCGCATCGTCCGTTACTGTGCCAAATATAATAAACGCCTGATTTTCCCTTCAACCTCGGAAGTTTACGGCATGTGTCAGGATGCTGAATTTGATGAGCACGACTCCAATCTGATCTTAGGCCCCATCCATAAACAACGCTGGATCTACTCCTGCAGCAAACAGATGTTGGATCGGGTAATCTGGGCCTACGGCTCCACCCGGGGGCTTCAATTTTCGCTGTTTCGGCCGTTCAATTGGGTCGGTCCCAAACTTGACTCCTTAAATTCAGCCCGCATCGGCAGCTCCCGGGTGATCACGCAGTTTATTCTCAACCTGGTCGAGGGCACCCCGATCCGGCTGGTTGACGGCGGCTCGCAGAAGCGCTGTTTCACCGACATTAGAGACGGCATCGACTGTCTTTTTCGCATTATTGAGAACCCGCAGGGAGTCTGTGACAGCCAGATTTTCAACATCGGCAACCCCGAGCACGAATACAGTATGCGCGAATTAGCGGAAATTCTTATTGATAAATTTACATCTCATCCTTTACGTTCCCATTTCCCGCCGTTAGCCGGGATTCAGGAGGTTGAAGCCAAAGCTTTCTACGGTCCCGGTTATCAGGATGTTCAGCACCGGCACCCGGCAATCAAACAGGCCCGGCAGCGCCTGGGCTGGAATCCACAAGTCGCTTTTGCCGACTCGGTCGCCCAGACCCTTGATTATTTCCTCCAGGACATCGTTAAAAAGCAGGAAGATCGGTAATGATAGAGGTTGGCCTGCGGATCGATGTCGACACCCTGCGCGGTACCCGCCAGGGCGTACCGGAACTGCATGAAATACTGGCTCGGGAGAGTATTAAGGCCTCATTTTTCTTCTCGGTCGGCCCCGACAATATGGGCCGTCATCTCTGGCGTCTGCTCAAACCGACATTTCTTTTGAAAATGCTGCGTACCCAGGCCGCAAGTCTCTATGGCTGGGATATTCTTTTACGCGGCACCTTCTGGCCCGGCCCGCTGATCGGCAAACACTGTGCCGCTGTAATTCGGGAAACGGAAGCCGCAGGTCATGAAATCGGCCTCCATGCCTGGGATCATCAACAGTGGCAGAATCGCATCGATAAATTCACCCCGGACACTCTGGATATTGTAATTAAACGCGGCTATGATGCGCTTAAAGAGATCATTGGGAAACCACCTACCTGTTTTGCGGCCCCGGCCTGGCGCATAACGGATGATGGTCTGAAAATATTGAGCAGATTTCCTTTCAGTTACGTTTCCAACTGCCGGGGGAACTCAATTTTTCGGCCGCAAACGGCTGATAAGATAACTGATGACCCACTCCATATCGAAATCCCGACCACACTGCCGACCTATGATGAAATCATCGGCCAGCAGTGTGACAGTGAGAGTTACAACAACTACCTTCTCGATCTCATCAAACCCGATCAACTGAATGTTTTGACGATCCATGCCGAGGTCGAAGGGATTTTTTGTCATGAACTATTTGCGGACTTTCTGCATCAGGCCCGCAGCCGGGATATTACCTTCAAACCGCTGGGCAGCCTGTTGCCAAAGGCTGCGGAAATCCCGCCCGGCTCAATCCGAAAAATAACCCAACCCGGCCGGGAAGGCTGGATTGCCGCCCAGCAATAAAGGTGTACAGAATAATGGTTATTGAAGAAACAGTTGCTGAAGAAGTTCAGAATGAAGCTGAGAAACAAAGTGCAACGGGAGACGAGACGGTTGCAGAAGTCGGGACAGTCACAGACGTTGCGGCTCCGGACGAAAAACCGGCTCCCGGGTTTAGCAATTATCCGCAAAGGTTGTCGTACCGGACCATCCTGATCATCGCGGTTATC
>JANTFH010000087.1 GCA_024763535.1 Thermodesulfobacteriota bacterium | reverse complement strand
GATTTCGTCAGCTACTGAAAGTTTAAGTGAGACCGATGCCCGGCGGGTCGCGGCGGTTCTCAAAATGCTCAATCAGGTTTTGAATGTGCCCCTGCCGGGTGGCGGGGGCGGGCTCAAACTCTCCCGGCCGGATCTTACCCTGCGGCGCGAGATGGAGTTCTGTCTGCCGCTTGCCGACCGGCCGGTAGCGGACCGGGTCAGTGAAATACTGCGGCCGGAAAATTCGGCGGCCTTTAATCAGCTTGAGGCGGAATCAATTTCCCGCTGGCAGTTAAATTTTCCCGAATATCTGCCGGGCCGGGGTTATCTCAACGGTTTTATCGATCTCATTTTCCGCGCCGATAAGCGTTACTATCTGCTCGACTGGAAGACCAATAATCTGGGGCCGGACTACAGTGACTACAGTTCCGAAGCCCTGCAGCGGAATATGCTTAATTCGGACTATCTGCTGCAGTATAATCTCTATCTTGTGGCTCTGAACCGTTTTCTGGAGAAGCGGCTTGAAAATTATGATTTTACGACCCACTTCGGCGGGGTCTATTATCTCTATGTCCGCGGTATCGACGGCCTTGGCGGCAGTAACGGCATATTCTACGACCGGCCCGAATATGAGACGGTTATGGCGTTAACCAGAGCCCTTTGCGGTGAAAACTGATGAACGGGAGAGGGAAAAATCTTACATGATGAAGCGTTCGGAAAAATCTGCGGAAAGCGGTTTTATCGAGATTTTGTCGCAATCCGGCATCTTCAGCTATCTTGATATCCACTTTGCCCGGCTGGTCTGCCGGCTGGCGGATGAGAAGCACTCCTGGCCGCTTTTTCTCGCGGCTCTTCTGGCCGGTTATGTGGTTAATGAAAGGCGTCAGATATGTCTTGATCTAAGATCTCTTCCGGATGATCTTGCGACCTGGCTTGAGGCCGGAGATGAGACGGAAATTAAGGATGCAGACGCTGTATCTCCGGCCGGTTTACCGTGGCCTGAGTTGTGGGAGGAGCAGCTTAAAGTCTCAGCCGCCGTTGCCCTGCCGGATGCCGCCGACTCGCGCCGGAAACTGCTGGTGCTTGATGACGGCAGACTCTATCTGCAGCGTTATTGGGATTACGAGCAGCGTCTGGCGCAGATGATCGGGGCGCGTTTGCAGTTTGCGCCTTTATCATTGACCGGGATGACCCGGACTCTGGCTGAGGTTGCGCCCCGGTTTGTTGTGAGTCAGGGTGAAAAATATCCCGATTATCAGGCGGCGGCGGTTCTTGCCGCTCTCAGGAACCATTTTACGATTATCAGCGGCGGGCCCGGCTGCGGTAAGACCTCGATTGTGGCGGCGCTTGCGGCCCTCTGTTCTGAACTTTGGCCGCAGATCCGGATTGCTCTCTGCGCTCCCACCGGCCGGGCTCAGGCCCGCTTGAGTACGGCTTTAAGGGAGGAGGCTGAATTTCTTAATCCGGCAGCCGGAGTAAAAGAAAAACTGGAAAAACTTGAGTCGGCCACAATTCACCGGCTGCTCGGTTATCGCCCCGGCCGGGGGTTTCGTTATCATCAGGATAACCGGCTGCCGCTAGATCTTCTGATTATTGACGAAGCCTCGATGGTGCCCTTGACCCTGATGACCAATCTTCTGGCCGCTCTGCCGGATGAGTGTCGGGTGGTGCTCCTCGGTGACCGGCACCAGCTGGCCTCGGTTGAGGCCGGAGCGGTTTTAGGAGATCTCAGCTCAAGCGGGGCGGAAAATATCTTCTCGGAAAGTTTTATCGCCGAGCTGGCACATTTGACCGGTAATTCCGATCCGGCAGCTCAAAATATTGGTGGACAACCGGATTCGCAGAGCTCACTTTTTCGTGATCATGTGGTTGAACTTAAAAAAAGTTATCGTTTTGCCTCAGGTTGTGGTATCGCCAGACTGCAGCAGGCGATTATGGCCCCGGCACCGGAGGTGAAAGAGCGTCTGGCCGAGGTTTTTGCAGATGATCCCAGCGGTGAGGTCAGTGTTTCATATATCTCCGGAGCCGGTGAAACTGAACTTGGTGTCCGTTTACGGGAAATTGAGATAGATTTCGGCGGACAAAGAGTGCCTTTCCGGAGCTATCTGGAAGCGGATGAGCTGGCGGATGCCTTCAGCATGTTTGCGAGCTTTCGTCTGCTGGCGCCGTTGCGGCACGGCCCTTTCGGGGTTGAAAATCTGAACCGGCTCATGACCCGGGCCGTCGGCGGGCCGGGTTTTGGTCCGGGGTTTCGGGGCTATCCGGTGATGATCGCCCGGAACGCGCCCAGGCTTAATCTCTACAATGGGGATACGGGTCTGGTCTGGCCCGACTCGGAGGGCCGGATGATGGTCTGGTTCAAGCGTGCCGACGGAAGCTTTGCCGGGTTTACGCCCCTGCAACTGCCGGCGCATGAATGCACTTTCGCGACCACTGTGCATAAAGCTCAAGGCTCCGGTTTTCAGCGGGTGGTGCTTTTCTGGCCGGGTGGCGACAGCGCTCTGTTGACCCGGGAGATGCTCTATACCGGGATTACCCGCGCCGCCCGGCGGTTGGAAATCTGGTTGCCGGAGACTGTGTCGCTTAACTCTCTGGCCGCAGCCTGCGCCGTTCAGGTAAAACGCTCAAGTGGTCTGCTGCAGGCACTCAAGAGGATGGCATGAAACGACGATTTTTCAGTTCGAATTTATTTCTGGTGATTCTGGTCCTCTCTTTTTTTGCCGGGGCCGTCGCCTTTGTCTTCTATGAGCCGGAGGTGAAAGAGGAAGCGTTACCGGCAAAGGTTACAACAGAGGCCCCGGTTAAGGTCGTGGATTCAATCCCGAAGAGTTCTGCTAAAATAAAACCTGAGCCGCAAATTGAGGCTGGAAAACAGATCGCGTCTGAAACCGCGGTTGCTGCCGGAAAGCATCGTTCTGAAGAGAGTCCGGAGGCGGTCGGGGCGGCTCCCGGAGCGGCTGATTTCGGGATAGAAGGAGTCGTCTTCTCCCTGACTTCCGGACTCCCGCTGGCAGGCTGTGAAGTAAGTTTTGCCGGTCATAAAGTTACAACTGATGAACGCGGTGAATTCAGTCTCTGGCTTGACGGCGGGGTAGGGGCTTTGCGCTTTGCCCGCGATGGGGCCGGAATCGTGCAGGTTAAACATTTTGATATCTGTGCCGGTAAGGGACTGACACACTTTGATGTCTATCTGGCTGATTCCGGTCGGGCCGGAAATGGGCGGATTGAAGTTAACGGGGTCAGCGGCCGGATCTACAGCCGTGCCGGCGGGGCGCCTCTGGCTCACGCCCGGATAACTATCGGCAGCCGGCGCGGGCTTACTGATGGCGCCGGTTTCTTTGAAATCTGGGGTAATGACACGGCCCTTTTGACAATGAAGGTTTCCGCTCCCGGTTATATCACTGAAATGGTTTCCGGTATTGACTTTGAGAATCAGACCAACCCCTTCTTTTACGAGATATCTCTGGAACCGGAGAACTTCAAAACCGGTCGCCGCCACCTGGCTCTGGTCGGTATCGGTGCCCGCCTGGGTGCAAGTGAGGCCGGTTATGAAATTGTGGAACTGCTGGAAAATTCACCGGCAGAGCGTGCCGGTCTCAATCCCGGAGATATTCTGCTGGCGGTTGATAAGCTGGCGGTCGATGATTTCTCCCTGCGCGAAGTGGTTGAACTTATTCGCGGTCAGGCCGGTCAGCCGGTTACCCTGATGGTTGACCGGGATGGGGTCGTAATGGAGTTTACCTGTGTGCGGGAACGGGTTGTTTACTGATTTGTACGGCAGGCATAAACCCATGATTGTTCCTGAAAATTGTCGGCTTTTCCGATAGCTTGGCCCCACTTCAATCTGTATGTTGAAAATGTTTAATATGTTTAGGTTGTTAACATTTAATCCGCCTCTGTTTTCGGGGGCATAGTATATTTTTTCTAAGCACTATTGTCTCTATTTTATGCCGCATTTATCTCTTTTTCTCCGGAGAGGGTATTTTTTCGCAAAAAACATTGACAGTTGAAAGAAGCGTATGCTATTTTTCAAATAGATGATGAAAAAGATTTTTATTTGTAAAACAAAGGGTTTTTTAAGATTTGAGTGGTGATGCCGGCTATCGAACCGGGGAACAGCCATACCGTTACGGTTGTCAGGAATACTCTCTGGAGATGCAGCTTCTGCAACTTAAAAAGAGAGAGCTGCAGGTCAGCGACCCGCAGGTTTTAAGAGAGCTAAAGGCCCGGATAGAAGAGATCGAAGATCTTCTCGGGATGTAGATTAACAACCTCTGTATATCATCCGGCTGGCCGGAGGTGTACGGTTTTATAGATATCGGCAGGTTATTATGGAAAGTGGATTGGAGAGTTTTGCCCTTCTGGAAAAGCGTACGCTGGCATTAGGACGGCGTTATCAGGAGGTTTTGGAAGAGCGTAATAATCTGCGGCAGAAACTTGAAGAGCAGGCGTTAAAACTGACCGAGCTGGAAAATAAGGTCAGCAGCCAGGAAGATCTGCTAAGTGCGGTTGATGCCAGGATGGTTGATCTGCTCGGCGAGATCGATAAATATCTGCCACCGGATAACCAGAATTCCGGCGCGGCTCAAGTTTTACCGGGAATGCATGGGAGCTGAAAAAAAGAGTGTTATCCTGACGATTCGTGGGCGGAAATATCCGCTGCGAACCGAGGCTGATGATCAGCGGCTGGAGCAGGTAGTTGAGCTGGTTACAAATAAGCTTGATGAACTTGATCTGCAGTCTACGGCTAAGTCCGGGGCCGCTATTTCCGATATGCGGCTGGTGATGCTGGCTCTTTTGAATGTTGCGGATGAATGTCTGACGCATCGGCAGAGTCTCGGAGATATAAAAGTGCGGGCCGACAACTTAAATGCCGAACTTTCACCCCTGTTGCCCGATGAAACAGGGCCAATTGAATTAGATGAGTTTATGTAGGGGTTTCTCCCCTGAGTTATACGTGATAAGTGATCATTTTTTTGAGCCAACACCTTTAACTGATAAGGGTGATCGCTTAGATTCGGTGTGCACCGCTGCTTATGAGTGGTCCTGAAGATTCTATGGTTGCCTATATTTAGACTAAGGTTCAAAGAAAGCACCTACACGGTAATCTGGGGGGGACTGAAAGGGATGACCGAATATTAGGTTGTTCCGACAGTACCGTCAGGTTATGTGTCAGCATGGCCTGACGGTCTGTTTAGTTTCAGTTGCATTGTTAAGGATAATTTGCTTGTTTCAAACAGGTAAATTTCATCTAAGTATTCTACGGACAATGTTTGTGTTCGTTTATTACCTGCAGGCAGAGCCGGCACTGACAGTTATTAGCGGGTTTCAGTTTTTTTGCTCACACGAGTCATGTGATCGCCTAATCTGAGTGGCCCGATTTAGATATATTCGATAGAAAGATGATGGAAGAGTTCTCCGGCGGTTTTTGTTTAAGACGGTCCGGGGCGGATGTGCAATAGAGTCTGTTACTCGGCAGTTTATGGTAAAGTTTGCGAACCCTGGGATGTAAGTTTAAGAGATCCGCAGGTTTCCGGGTTAAGTATTTAATGCCGGTTTCCGGTCTTTTCTAAGCTTTTTCTTATAAGGAGTTGGAAACTTTAAGATAGTGCTGATTCTAGATAATTTGTAGGCATGAAAGCTTTTTTTCTCAGGTTATTTCCGTGACCTCAAGCTTTTAAGCCGGGATTGGAAAAATTCTGTTTTCGGGGTTGTATTATTACCCTGTAGCGGTTTTTTTCACCTCTCTCATTAGAACCTTCCTTAAGTTCTTCCTTTCGGGTAATATCCATAGAAAGCTGATTTTTAAAACGCTCTCAATCTTATAATCTATCAAGCCGGTTCGCGTTTTGCGCGGGACGGATAATTTTCTGCGGTTTTCAGGCAGAACGCCAGGTCTTTAGCCGAGTTTATCCGGGTTGCGGGCGGGTGTAAATAAAAGGAGTTTAAAACGATGGAAGTATCTGTAATAACAGCTATTTTTATAGCTTTGGTGGCAGTTGTCATAAGTTGTATTGTCTATCGAAAATTTCTCGAAAAGGGTCAGGATGTTTCTCGCAAGGAGGCCGATTTACTTTTAACTGAAGCTCGCAAGGAGGCTGACCTGCTGCGTAAGGAGGCCGCTCTCCAGGCCAAAGATGTGGTTTTGAAGGCCAAGCTCGATTTTGAAGCGGATATGTCCGGACGGCGAAAAGAGATTCAGCTTCTGGAAAAACGCCTGGCCAATAAGGAGGACAGTCTCGATCGACGCAGTGATAACCTTGATAAAAAAGACAGTGATCTGGCCCGCCGGGAGCAGAGTTTAAGCCAGCGTGAAAAAAATGTTCAGGCCAAGGATGAAGAGGTTCAGAGGGTTTTACAGCAGGAACGGGATAAGCTTGAAGCGATCGCCGGTTTAACTCAGACTGAAGCCAAAGAAAAACTGATGAAATTGATGGAAGATGCTGCCAAGCATGAGTCCGCTAAACGGGTTAAACAGATTGAGGATGAAGCCAAGGAGACGGCTGAGAAACGGGCGGTCAAAATTATTGCCCAGGCGGTGCAGCGTTATTCCGGCGACTACGCGACCGAGCGCACGGTCTCGGTGGTCAATCTGCCGGGCGATGATATGAAGGGCCGCATTATCGGTCGTGAAGGTCGTAATATCCGGGCGATTGAGGCGGCAACCGGAGTTGATCTGATTATTGATGATACCCCCGAGGCGGTAATTGTCTCTTCCTTCGA
>JANTFH010000086.1 GCA_024763535.1 Thermodesulfobacteriota bacterium | reverse complement strand
TTTTGCGGTACCCGGGCCGCCGGGAATGCCGGGCAGCAAGGGAGTTAATCGATTGTTGAAAGATGGTGCCCAACTGCTTGAAACAGTTGACGATATCTTTCTGGCATTGCCCTGGCTTGCGACTGCTGATACAAATCCTGCAACTGAATCTAAGGCAGCTTTGCAGCGGCCGGTTTTGACCCCGGAGCAATCTCAGCTGATTGCCGCCTTAGGCCCCGATGAAATTAATTTCGACGATCTCTTAGAGAAACTTTCCTGGGATACCGGCCTGATCAGCCGGGTTCTGCTGGAGCTGGAGTTGAGCGGTCTGTTGCTTAAGAGTGCCGGCAATAAATTTCGGGTTGTACCTGAATATATTGATAATGGTAATTAACTGAAATCCTTAACTATCCGGGGCTTTTTGACCGGCGCCTGATAGTTATTATAATTTTTTGGAGTGTCCCTTAATGTATCAACGGGTTATGGCTATAATCGGCATCATTTCGGAATATCTTGCCGATGAAGTTGATCTTTTCGAGCAGGAGGAGGAGATTGTCGATGATCTGGTTTCGCTGGGGTTCGATTTTCCCGAGATTGAGACCGCTTTCGGCTGGATTGCTAATCTCTCTCAAGGTAAAGAGCTCAATCTGAATCTGCTTGATCTGGAGCCGGAGAGCGGTTTTCAGCGGCATTTTTCACATGAGGAGCTCATGATTCTGAGTGCCGATGCCCGCACCTGGCTCTCCAAATTACGCCGTTTGGAGATTATTGATCAGGTTGTGGTGGAGGATATTTTCGACCAGGCCCTGATGCTGGCCGGCCCGCACATTATCGGCGTCGAAGATATAAAGGTGATTTCGACCATGGTTATCATGGTCGGCCAGATGGATACGGTAATCCGGGAGCGGTTCCTCGATTTTCTGGAAAATGATCATGATATAGTCTTCCATTAATGTAAATCCGATCCGTAAAATATGACTTGAATTCAACTCGTAAGTGAAGTTTAATCATAATCTTTTCCCTTTTATATAAACGGAAAACAACCTGTAAGGCAGTAATGGGACAAACACTACTGATAGTCGAATCTCCGACCAAAGCCAAAACCATAGGCAAGTATCTCGGGTCTGAATATATCGTCAAGGCTTCGGTCGGCCATGTGCGCGATCTGCCCACTAAAGAGCTTGGAATCGAGATTTCAGATGGTCGTTTTGAGCCCCATTATGTACCGATGAAGGGCAAGGGCAAGATCATCGCCGAGCTTAAAAAAGCGGCCCGGAAAGCCGATATGGTTCTGCTTGCCCCTGACCCCGACCGGGAGGGAGAGGCGATTGCCTGGCATATCGCCCATGAACTCGGGGATAAAAAGCCGGTGCAGCGGGTGCTTTTCCATGAGGTTACCAAGTCGGCAATCAAGAAAGCCCTGGCCGAACCTCTGCAGATCGATGAAAACAAGGTTAACGCCCAGCAGTCACGGCGGATTCTTGACCGCATGGTCGGTTATAAAATAAGTCCGTTGTTGTGGAAAACCGTGCGGCGGGGTCTGAGCGCCGGGCGGGTGCAGTCGGTGGCGGTACGCCTGGTTTGTGAGCGTGAAGCTGAGATTCAGGCCTTCGTTCCGGTTGAATACTGGAGTATTACAACCACTCTGGAAGGGGCCGCGCCGCCGCCGTTCGCCGCCAAATTGCATCAGATTGATGGCAAAAAAGCCGAGATTTCCGATCAGGAGAGTGCCGATCGGGTTGTCAGTGATCTCAAACAGCTGCCCTGTAAGATCAGCAAGGTTGAGAAAAAAGAGCGTAAACGGCGGCCGACCCCGCCTTTTATAACCAGTAAGCTGCAACAGGAAGCCGCCCGCAAGCTTGGTTTCAGTGCCAAAAAAACCATGATGGTGGCCCAGCAGCTCTATGAAGGTATTGAACTCGGGGCGGCCGGGCCGGTGGGTTTGATCACCTATATGCGTACTGATTCGGTGCGGGTCGCGGATTCGGCGATTGCGGAATGCCGGGATCTGATTGTCAATATGTTCGGTCAGGATTACCTGCCGGAAAAAACTCAGTTCTACCCCAATAAAAATGCCTCCCAGGATGCTCATGAGGCCATCCGTCCGACTTCTGTGGGCTATGTGCCGAGTGATATTAAAGGTTATCTCAGCAAGGATCAGTTAAATCTCTACTCCTTGATCTGGAAACGGTTTGTGGCCAGCCAGATGAATCCGGCGCGCTACTATCAGACGACGGTTTCGATCATGGCCGGTGAGAGTTACCAACTGCGGGCTGTCGGTCGGCATCAGCTTTTTGACGGTTTTTTGATCGTTTATGAGGAGGGTAAAGACAATAACGGTGATGAAAACGGCGCCGATACCGAGCTTCCGGCTCTGGAAGAGGGGGAGGTCTTAAATCTCAAAGAGATTCTTCCGAAACAGCACTTTACCCAGCCGCCGCCCCGTTTCACCGAGAGTACTCTGGTCAAGGAGCTGGAAGAGAAAGGCATCGGCCGGCCTTCGACCTACGCTTCAATTATGTCGACGATTCAGGATCGGGGCTATGTTGAACTGCAGGAGAAGCGTTTTTATCCGACTGATTTAGGGGTGCTGGTTACCGGCCTTCTAACCAAAAGTTTTCCCGATATTCTCAGTGTGTCGTTTACCGCGCGGATGGAGTCCGATCTCGATAAGGTGGAAGAGGGCAGTCGTGACTGGCAGGAGCTTTTGGCTGATTTTTATCGTCCTTTCGCGGCCCAGCTGGATACCGCTTTAGAGACCATGCGCGACGCGAAAAAGGCGGGAGAAGAGGTCACGGACGAAATCTGTGACAAGTGCGGGGCCCGGATGGTGGTTAAGTGGGGCCGCAACGGGCGCTTTGTCGCTTGTCCAAACTTCCCCGACTGCAAGAATACGAAGGATTTAAGTGAGGTCGGGGAGGGCAACGGCGAGAACGGTGATCTGGTTGACGTCGGCGATTGCCCCGACTGTGGTAAACCGCTACAATTGCGCAACGGTCGTTATGGTCGCTTTATCTCCTGTTCGAACTATCCTGAATGTAAATACACAAGCTCGGTCGGAACCGGAGTTGCCTGCCCGCGGGAGGGCTGTGACGGCGAGCTGGTGGAGAAAAAGTCCCGTAAAGGAAAACTTTTCTATGCCTGTAACCGTTATCCGAAATGTGACTACGCGACCTGGGATAAGCCTTATCCCTTAGCCTGCCCGAATTGCGACTTCCCTTTTCTGGTGGAAAAGAAAAGTCAGTCCAGCGGCGAGAAACTCTTGCGCTGTCCACAAAAAGATTGTAATTATCAGACCAAGGTTCCGATCATTGGATTGAAGGATAAATCCTGAAGGAAGCCTTAAAAATATGCGCCAGTAGCTCAGTTGGATAGAGCAACGGACTTCTAATCCGTAGGCCGGGCGTTCGAGTCGTCCCTGGCGCGCCAATGATATTAAGCACTTATCGAGTTTTCGCTGGGTGCTTTTTTGGTTTGTGTTGCCTATTTGTTGCCTACGTGGTTTTACTGATGTTTTTTAACCAGTGGGATTTGCCGAAGAGGCGGACGGCGGCGTAGATGATATAGGCTTTCCATCTGGAGACGTTGGAGAGCAGCATCGCCTCCCGGAAAAGGGCGTCGGCTTCGGCGCGGGGGAGGTGTGGCGTACTATGGATGCTGGTTGATAAACGTTTCCGTAGCCTGTGCGATAAATCCGGAACGGCTGTCAAGCCGGTGCTCTTTGACGTAGCGGTCCATTCTGTTTAAGAGTCGTTCCGGGATTGTAATGTTCACCCTCCGGGTTTTAGTATCGAGTTTACTCAGGTCAATCTCCACCAAGTGCCATATGCCGTCGGAATACTCCTTCTTCTGAGCCAGAGTCGTATAGTCCGGGGTCGGAGAGGGCAAATCCTCGTTATCCAGTAAAAGGCCCTCAATATGACATCCTATGGCCTCTTTGGCCTGTTGTAACGCCTCATCGATTGATGCCCCGGCGCTGAAGCAGCCGGGCAGGTCGGGGACGGTAACACCGAAATCAGAATCGTTGTCTTTATGGATGACTACCGGGTAGTATATAAGCATTATTTTTACTCCTTCCATCCAGCTAGCTTGAAAATACTTCGCAGGGTTTTGATCGGGAACTCTTTTTTCGGGTGCGGTACGGTGATCTTCCCCGGCTTGTCGGGGTGCTTGAACTGGTGGTGTGAACCTCTGGCGTGATGAAGAACCCAACCATCAGATTTAAGCCTCTTTATTATTTCCCTGCTATTCATTATACATCCTATACACACTAAAGTCAATCAGCAGCTTTTATTTACGGGCCCCGGTCGTGGAGGTCATAAACTTGCCGTGTGATTCCGGTTGATTTATGGTTTAGCAGATCGGGGATAATTGAACCGTATCCATGTTTAGCGATCTGTGCTGTGTCGCTGCGGTTCTTCTTCCGCTTGTTGTCGTTTTAATTCTCGTTCACGTAAGGGATCAATGCCCTGCTGCACTAGGCTAACCATCGCGGAATATTCCGCCATAAGGCCCTGCATCGTTTTCGCCGGATAATTCCCGATCTTTATCTCCCGGCGTGTTTCATTCAGCTGAAAGCGATACTGAAAACTGATGATCCCTGTGGTGCTGACCAGGAGAAATAAGCCCGGACTGCTCTTCACATAAACCCGATAACGTTTGTCTGAAGGTTTAATCTTTTTTAGCAGATTAAGGATCTGAATGAAATTCCAAAGATTTTTCTATGCTTAAGGTTGTCCAGGTAGTGGGAGCCACCTCATTCATGGTTGATTCCATCCCTGCAAGTTCAAATTTTCGTGTTAATCATCCGCCAAATAGAACCGCCACTTGCAATGCATATCTTTGGGATGAGAATCCGGCGGAGCGAAAATGCACTCTGTCTGAATACGTTCGTCTACTACGCGGGCGAAATTAACAAATTCACCTCTGTGCATCTCTTTGCAATTATATTCGGGAAGCCCCCTTTTTGTTCGTGCCGCCTGGGTTGGACACGAAGGAACGGAGATAATCACTTGCCCGGCCTCTTTTTCGATCTGATATCCAACCAGAATGCACCATGGGAAATATTCCAATGCTTTAACAAAACCTTCAAGACCACTTTCCTGAATATCAAATCGTTTTATCAGATCTTTGGCGGCCAGGGCCGATGACTTTTCCCACACCTTTTCATTCAGCTGATCAGCCACTGAATCGTCAAATTGTTCGGACACGTTTAGATACCAAAAAGCATCCACCACGCGATAATGCCACAGAAGAAAACGAATGTATTGGCGTAAAGCAGGTGCCTCCATATTGTCAAATAACTCAAATCCCATTTTGTATGCCTCCTGACAATCGATCCTGTTTATCTCTCTTCGCTATATCTCCATAGCCGTTACCAGACTTATACCTTAACCACATTTTCCAAAAACTGTACAGGAAGATCTTACCGAACAGTTTTCGAGGCTTAGTTCGATGTCATTCCCGACGCGCCAATAAAAAAGCGCTCAGCGTTGATTCGCTGAGCGCTTTTTACGTTTGTATAGGCCTTTTCGTCGGCGCGGAGTATTTTATGACTGATTTAAGAGAACCTCAACCGAGTATTACAGTACGAGAGTCGATTTTTAACTCAGCGGTGGTAGGTAATTTCGTATTTGAAGGTAGCTGGATTGAGCCAGTCAAGGGCTTTGCCGCCGATTTCAGCGTAGGGATAACCGAAGGTATTTAAGGGGCCGCCGGACTGGGGCGGGTTGAGAATGAGATCACGGCCGACGGCAATTTTGACCCGGTAAGGATCCCAGGCTCCCCAGAAATATTGGCGATATCTCTCGGTTTCAGGATCGTCGAGTTTAAGTTTGTGCTTTAACATCATTTTGCGAACATCAGCGGGATCGACCGGAACCCAGCCGTAGCCGGGGAGAAAGAATTCAGCCCAGCAGTGTTGCCATTTAGTGATATCGACCTGCGGTTGTTTTCCAAGCCTGAGACCGAAGATCTCCCGGGCCGGAACTCCGGCGGCGCGACAGAGGGCGATATAGACAGAGTGAAGATCGGTGCATTTTCCGCCCGGTTTTTTCAGCAGTTCGCAGACATCACCGGCGCCGCAGCCCCGGGTGGCGGGGTCGCGGTAGGTATTTTCGCAAACCCAGTCGTAGATTGCTTTGGCTTTATCGTAAACCGTCTCTTTTCCGGCTGTGATTTTCGCCGCCAGTTTCCCGACTTCGCCGTCGATCGGACCCAGTCGCGAAGGTTTCAGGTAGAGGGCGTAGTCGGCCGGATCCCAGGCTCCCTCTTGAGCGGGGAAGTTCTTCTTAACAACTTCATTACGTTTGACTTTAAATTGCAAAGTCAGTTTACGGCTTTTGACTCCTTTCGGCCAGTGGGCGTAGAGCATCGGAGTCGAATATTTACGGTCGGAATAGACCGCGGCTGCGGCGTAGTCGCCACTGAAAGCAATATCGCTTATCAGTTGATCACTATCGGAGAGAGGGTAGGATACCCAGAGCCGGGCTTCCTGGCCGTTGGCGTGGCCGGAAAGGTCGAACTTAATGGTAATTGTTCCGGCGGCGGATTTTACGGCTCCGGCTGTCGATGCCAGAAGAAGGATAGATGTCAGTGTGAAAAACAGCAGAATAATCGATGAGAGTTTTTTGTTCATTTTTTTCTCCCTTAATCCGGGGTAGTTAATGGTTTGCAGAAATGATCATTATGTTTTTGAAAAAAGTTTCCATCTTATAGTTAATTGAGGCTGTTTCGGGAAATATTTTATGCCGATAAGAGCCCAGATGACTATAGTTATTATCTATAGTACGATTGACC
>JANTFH010000085.1 GCA_024763535.1 Thermodesulfobacteriota bacterium | reverse complement strand
TCCTCCAGTGATTTCCAGCCGTAGATGCTTGTCTTTTCCTGAAGACGTTTTTCCTCGCCGCCGTAGATTAACCAGGCATTTTCCACCCGCTCACCGGCCAGTTTGCGAAAATAGTTCAGGCCCTTAAAAAAGTCGGGCGTGATCGTTGAACCGGACTTTATCTCAGCGGGCAGCAGGTGCGAGCCGAATTCCATAATAATATCGACTTCATTGCCTTTACTATCCCGAAAAAAGTAGAGATTGTCGGTTTGCCCAAGGTTAAATCTGTGTTTAAGAAACTCCGTAACCACTAAAGTTTCAAAAAGCTGTCCGCGCAGTGGATGGGTGCCGATTTGCCGCTCATCCTGGATGCCTAGAAGAAAAGCGGCAAGCCCGACATCTAGAAAATAAAGTTTTGGTGACTTGATCAACCTTTTTCTGAGATTGTTGTGGTAGGGCCGCAACAGTTTAATGATAAAACCGGCTTCCAGCATAGAGATCCAGTGGGAGATGGTATTATGGCTGACGCCGCAATCATTCCCCAGAGAACTTAAGTTCAATAATTGGCCACTGCGACCGGCACAGAGTTTGAGGAAAGTGGTGAAGCGCGAAAGATCCTTGATGTTGATTAAGGTTCTCAGGTCTCTTTCTATATAGGTGTTCAGATAGAAGGACAAGGCCTCCGTGGGGTTGAGATTTTGATCGTGAATCCGGGGATAGGCACCGGTATAAAGAAGTTGATCAAGGGACGTAAGGGGCTTGATTCGGTTAATTTCAGCCAGGGTAAAAGGCAGCAGACAGGCAATTGCCGTGCGCCCGGCCAACGACTGACTGATGCTGTTCGACAGGGCAAAATTCTGGCTGCCGGTCAGGATGTAGCGGCCCGGTAGCGGGTTTTCATCGACATCTACCTGTATATAAGAGAGCAAGTCAGGAGCATTTTGAACCTCATCGATCACCGCACCTTGGGTAAATTTAGCGAGATAACCTTTGGGATCGCGAGTGGCGAAATCCCTCTCCTCAAGGCTTTCCAGATTACTGTAGAGATATTCGGGGAAGAGAGCTTTGCAGAGTGTAGTTTTACCGGATTGGCGCGGCCCGGTGATCGTGACGACTGGATATTGCTCGGCAAAACGATTTATTTTGGCTGAAATATCTCGACTTATCATAATGCCCCACCATACCATCTTTGGTGCAGTTTGTCAACCCAACTTACAATTTACACAATTTTTTAAGTTTCTGAGAGGTAGGGGACGTTGTTGGTAGGGGACGTTGTTGATATTTTGACATTTTGGTTGAGGCTGGAGGCCGGAAGCTGGACGTAGTTGGGGCATTAGTTTTGGGGATAACAGGAACGTTGTTGATATTTTGGTGTTTTGATTCCGGGGATTCCGGGGAATTTATAGGATGGACGAAATTTAATTTATACTTGACTTTTATGTATATTTTAATGTAGACTTCAAATATGCATAATACATTGGCAAGAATCTCTACGACAACCATACTCAAACGCCTGCAAACAAACCCCGCCGTTGCTCTTCTGGGCGCACGTCAAGTCGGCAAAACTACTATTGCCGGCATGATTCAGGAAAACTTTCTCAAAACCATCTATCTGGATCTGGAAAGACCGGCTGACCTTAACAAATTAAATGACCCGGAAGCTTTTTTCAAGCAGTTTAATGATCATTTGATCTGTCTCGATGAAATCCAGAGAATTCCGGACATCTTTCCGATTTTAAGAGGTGTTATTGACCGGGGGAAACGCAATTCCCGGTTCTTGATTCTGGGCTCCGCCTCCAGGGATCTCCTCAAACAAAGCTCGGAATCTCTGGCCGGAAGAATATCATATATTGAAATCACGCCCTTCAATTATCTGGAAGTGGCCTCGTTGAAAACCAATGAACATTGGCTGAAAGGCGGATATCCCCGCAGTCTGCTGGCTCCGGATAACGAAACCAGTTTTCAGTGGCGGGAAGATTATATCAGAACTTTTCTCGAACGTGACATCCCTCTGCTCGGTTTTCACATTCCCGCCGCCACGCTGGGAAGATTCTGGCGAATGCTGGCCCACTCTCACGGTCAGATTCTGAACGCCTCAAAACTTGCCGATTCAATGGGGGTTAGTTCGCATACAATCAGAAAATATATTGATCTGCTGGAACAGACTTTTCTCGTCAGGGTTCTCACCCCTTATTTCGGCAACATAAAAAAACGCTTGGTCAAATCTCCCAAGGTTTACATTCGCGATTCCGGTCTCCTGCATACCCTGCTGGATATTGAAACCATGGAAGAGCTTTTCGCTCACCCGGTTTACGGCGCTTCGTTTGAGGGTTTTATCATTGAAAATATTCTGGCCGGGCTTTCGCCGCGCTGGCAGCCCTTTTATTTCCGAACCTCAAATGGAGCTGAAATTGACTTGATCCTGAAAAAAGGCGATAAGACGATTGCCATAGAGATAAAATCATCTACCGCGCCGAAACTGCCGAAAAACTTTTTTAATGCCATTGAGATGGTGAAAGCCGACCAGGCCCTGGTCGTCGCCCCGGTTGATTCCGCCTACCCCATCAGTAAAAATATAATCGTAACCCCACTGTCGCAAGTAACCGAATACTTATAAAATAGGGGACGTTGTTGATATTTTGACATTTTGGTTGGGGAGACAGCTTTGGAAGGGGAAAAGGAAAATCAAGGACAAATGCAGGGAGCTACGAATTTCACTAATTATCACGAATTAATGGTTGGGGGGACAGATTTAGAATCTGTCCCTGGGAAACGAAAAGTCAAAAAGTCAACAACGTCCCCTAAGTGATAAGTGATAGAAACCATCGGTACGCTTTTTCAATCCCTTCAGGCAACGGCACTGAAGCCTGCCAGTTCAAGGCTTTCATCCTTGAAACATCCAGCAGTTTGCGCGGAGTTCCGTCCGGTTTTGCGGGGTCAAAAATAATATTTCCTGTAAATCCGACTACTTTTTTGACGGTCTCGGCCAATTCATGAATCGTCACATCCACGCCGGTTCCGAGGTTGACAAAGCAGGGTTTAGGGTAATTCAAAAGATTTCTGGTTAAGGTTGCGTCATCGAGTTCCATGACAAAAACAGAGCCATCGGCCATGTCATCAACGTAGAGGAATTCGCGCATCGGCGTGCCACTGCCCCAGACTGTAACCTCACTTAAAGAGGCCTGTTTTGCTTCGTGGAAACGGCGGATAAGAGCCGGCAGCACATGTGAATTTTCGGGATGGAAATTGTCACCGGGGCCGTAGAGATTGGTCGGCATCACCGCGACAAATTGGGTACCGTACTGGCGGTTATACGATTCGCACATCTTTATTCCGGCGATCTTGGCGATAGCGTAGGGTTCGTTGGTAGGTTCCAGCAGGCCGGTAAGCAGGTGTTCCTCTTTCATCGGCTGCGGCGCCAATTTTGGGTAGATACAACTTGAACCGAGAAAGAGCAGCCGCTTAACACCCGAGAGATAGGCCTGGTGGATTACGTTGTTCTGGATAACCAGGTTGAGATGAATAAATTCGGCCGGATAAGTATTGTTGGCGTGAATGCCGCCAACCTTGGCGGCTGCCAAGAAGACGTATTCCGGTTGTTCAGCCCGAAAGAATGCCGACACGGCCTGCTGATCGGTCAGATCCAGGGCGGCGCTTCCCGGGGTCAAGAGGTTGGTGTAACCACCGGAGTGTAAACGGCGGACAATGGCCGAACCGACTAAACCGTTTGCCCCGGCCACATAGATTTTTGCATTTTTATTCATTGTAATCAAAAACCTGGTAGCCACTTTTTTTGACCAGTTCGTCACGCTGGGCGATTTCGAGATCCGCCCGAACCATCTCGGCAACCAACTCGATAAACTCGGTTTTTGCTTCCCAGCCAAGCTTTTGTTTTGCCTTGGCCGGATCACCCAACAGGGTTTCAACCTCGGCCGGCCGGAAATATCGCGGATCAACCCGAACCACGACATCACCAATGTTTAGCGAAGATGATGCGCTGTTCACGGATTCAACGATTCCAATTTCATTAACATCTTTTCCTTCCCAGCACAGAGTGATACCGAGTTCATTTGCGGCGGCATTAACAAAATCGCGCACCGAGTATTGCTTGCCGGTAGCAATGACAAAATCCTCCGGTTCGTCCTGCTGCAGCATCAACCACTGCGCCTCAACATAATCACGGGCATGACCCCAGTCGCGCAGGGAGTTCATATTGCCGAGATAGAGGCAGTTTTGCAAACCGAGCGAGATGCGGGCCATGGCGCGAGTGATTTTGCGGGTGACAAAAGTTTCGCCGCGAATCGGCGATTCGTGATTGAAGAGGATACCGTTGCAGGCGTAAATGCCGTAGGATTCACGATAGTTGACCGTTATCCAGTAGCCGTAGATCTTGGCGGCGGCGTAAGGCGAACGCGGATAAAAAGGGGTGGTCTCCTTCTGCGGCACTTCCTGAACCTTGCCATAGAGTTCCGAGGTGGAGGCCTGGTAGAAGCGGGTTTTTTTCTCCAGTTTGAGAATCCGGATCGCCTCGAGAATGCGCAGGGTGCCGAGGGCATCCGAGTTGGCTGTATATTCCGGTGTCTCGAAGGAAACCGCAACGTGCGACTGAGCCGCCAGGTTATAGACCTCGTCCGGCTGTACCTCCTGAATAATGCGAATCAGGTTGGTGGAATCCGTCAAGTCACCGTAATGGAGAATGAAATTTCGGTGCTCGACGTGCGGATCTTGATAGAGGTGGTCGATGCGATCGGTGTTAAACGATGATGCGCGGCGCTTGATACCATGAACAATATAGCCTTTTTCTAATAAAAACTCTGCAAGATAGGCACCGTCCTGGCCGGTAACCCCGGTAATCAAAGCAACTTTCGACATAACTGGATTATTCCTCTTTTTAGGAAATAGGGGGAAATAGGGGGAAATAGGGGACGTTGTTGACATTTTGACATTTATCACATAAGATGTTTCAGATTTTCATCCGCATAAAAGATTTTCTGTCCTCTTTGTGCGGCCCGACTAACGGCGGAAGCTGTGTAACCCAACTTTTTGCCGACTTCATTTCCCGTTATTCGATGACGACGGGTTGCTAAAAAGCAGATTACCGCTTTGGCATTACTTATTTTATGAACTTTGCCCGGCCAACTTAATTCTTCAACCTTGAAATTGTAATAATTCGCGACAGCATCCATGATTTCGGCAAACGACCGTTCTTTTCCTTCCTGCGGCACCTCCTCTTCCATAAACCGTTCAACAAAAGAACCGCCGCCCAGAATCCGATCATCATACAAATCCTGATCCGCCAGGGAACTATCAATCGATTGGCTGGCTCGACGTCCTCCCCGAGAAAGTTGCGGAGCGTCTTTATCTAAACCATCAGCCAAAAATTGCAGATAAGCCTCGCGAGCCGAACTTGTTTGACTGGTAAACAGCGATACAATATCTTCTTCCCTGACAATAAAATACTTCCCCTTACCAACCATCTGCCGATGTCCACTCCAAGGATATTCAGCCAAGGCGTTCAGATCAGATACCTTTCCGGCTCGAACCGGGTTGAGATGAATGTAACGTACCAGTTCATGTAAATAGGCGTCACTATTACAGACAATCGATTTATAACGATTCTGAAATAAATGACCGGAACGCTGATGACGTAAGTTAAAGGCGACGGCATAACCGGTTAAAAGTCGACGCATGAGTGCGGCAAGAGTGGTTTTTGTCGGCATCAACAAAAGGTGGAAATGATTGTCAAGCAGTGCCCAGGCGTAACAAACCGTCGCGGTTTCTTCCAGCAGGGCAAACAGACGTTCGATAAAATCTTCGCGGTCGTTGTCCACTAAAAAAATATCGCGGCGCTCGATTCCTCTGACGATAACATGTTGCAGAAGACCGGGAATATCTATTCGGGCATGACGTGGCATAGTGGAGTTATAGCAGAAAATGTAAAAAAGTCAACAACGTCCCCTATCACTTGAGGGAGTAGGTTAGGGTTTTTACTTTGAAGTTGTGGGATGGGTCTTCGTTGAGGAGGAGTGTGGTCGGGCCGTGGAGGTTTAGTTCTCTGCCGTCACGAAAACGGAGGAGTGCATGGAATTTTCCGGAGACATAAATCCGGTTATTTTCGGGGCGCAGTGAATTTGCTTTGATGGTGTATGAAACCTCTTTCAGACGGGCAAAAAGTTTATGATATTTGGCCGAGCGCTGCTTAAAAAGGGTATCGTTTTCTCTGGCATCGTCAGTGAACAGAGCGGCAAAGGCATCATAGTTCAATTTTGAATAGGTGTCGGTATAGACGGTCAGAAAGGTGTTGACCCGCTCCCGCAGGGGCGGCAGAGATGGAGCCGGGGACGCAGGTTTTGCAACAGCAACTTTTTTAACAGCGACCGGTTTAACCTTAGGTCTGGCCGGAGAGGCTACTTTCTTAACCGGAACAACCGGCTTGGACGCAATCTTTTTTGGATGGCTGATTTTTCGCGGTTGAGGTTTAGGAGCCGGTTTGGTCGGTATTGTTTTATCGGATTTAGCGACCTGATCCGCTGGAGCCACTGCGGCAAGCTTAACTTTAACCGGTTTTTTAGCCGGCTTCGGAGATGAAGCTTTAGTGACGGCGGCAGGCTTAATTTCAGTTTTGGCCGGGGAAACAGTTTTTCTGACGGCAGTTTTTTTCACTGTACGCTTAGCTGAGGGAGTCTTTTTTTTGACCGGCGGAGGAGTTTTCCGAGATTTTACGACCGGGGCCACGGGCGTTGCAGCGGCAACTTTTACCGGTTCGGGTTTCGGCGGAGAGGCAGTTTTTGGGGCCGCTTCAGGTTCAGGCTGCGGGATTATCGCCGCGACCTTAACGGGTTCCGGTTTCTCAGGTGTAACTGCGGCCG
>JANTFH010000084.1 GCA_024763535.1 Thermodesulfobacteriota bacterium | reverse complement strand
GATCGTGATAATATTAAAGATATTAATTGGTATATTGTAATAATTAAGGATCTGTCACTAAATCTTTAGGGTATCTTTAATCAATAATAGATTGCCGAGGATAGTGAAGTTAGGGAGCGGAGAAAAGTATTTGAAAGACGGGGTGTTGCCTCATATGTTGTGTCCCGGTTGCGGTATCGGCGTTATGCTGGGGGCTTTGTTGAGGTCTTTTGCGGAGCTTGATTATTGCAAAAATGAGATAGTGGTGGTTACCGGAATCGGTTGTACCGGCAAAGCTGATGACTACCTGAACACCAACGCACTCCATGTAACTCACGGTAGAGCTTTAGCTTTTGCTACAGGGATCAAGGCATTTAAACCCGGTTTGAAAGTGGTAGTTTTAATGGGGGATGGAGATAGCGTCACGATTGGCGGTAATCATTTTATCCATGCTGCCCGGCGGAATATAGATTTGACGGCGATTGTCATCAATAATTTTAATTTTGGCATGACGGGAGGTCAAGCTTCGGGTACGACTCCTGGTAACAAGATCAGCAGTACCACTCTATACGGAAACCCAGAGCGTGATTTTGATGTCTCGGCCTTAGCCTGTGTGGCCGGAGCCAACTATGTGGCCCGCAGTACGCCATACCATAGCTGGGCATTGAAGCAGCACATCAAAGAAGCGTTAACAAAAAAAGGTTTTTCTCTGGTTGAGGTTATAAGCCCCTGTCCGACCAACTATGGTAAGAGTAATGAAATGGGAGATCCCTTAAAGATGTTGCGATGGTTAAAAGATAATGGTGTCTCCCCCGAAGAGTATGAGCAATTAGGGGAGTCTGAAAAGAGTGAGTATTTTGCAATCGGAACTCTTTGTAATCGTAATGCTCCTGATTTTAATACCAGGTATGAAGAGATTCGGGCAAAGGCTTCGAACTTTTAGGATGATTAAGAAAAAATGGCCGATGAAAATTCCACATTTGAAATTATATTAGCAGGTTCCGGCGGTCAGGGTCTGGTCTCGTCCGGCATCATGCTGGGAGAGGCCGCGATTCTTGAAGGCAAAGAGGTTATGCAGACCACATCATACGGTATTGCCCAACGTGGTGGGCTCTCATTGGCCGAAGTAATTATCTCTTCTGAAGAGATTTTTTTTCAGCATGTCCTGAGCCCTGATATTGTTCTGGCGCTTACTGATGAGAGCCTGAGTTCATACATGCATCTGGCGCAATCCGGCGTGACCATCTTTTACGATTCTACGCTTATTAAAGAGGGTAAGACAGATCGTCTTTATGGCTATCCTTTTACTGAAATGGCCGGTGAACTCGGGCATTTGGGGGTCGTAAATATAATTGCACTCGGCGCTGTAATTGCCGAAAGCAAAATGGTTCGACCGGAAAATATGGAGAGAGTACTGCGAAGACATTTTTCAGGCAAAATTGCAGAGTTGAATGTAAAAGCGCTTAGTGTTGGAAGGGATTTATACCATGGATTGTGCAACTGATAGTAAGAAACGCGCGCTCTCTCCATGTTGTGAGGCCTGTCCGGCAGGTATTGATGTGCCACGCTATATCAGGCATATTCAAAATGGAGAGTTCGATGAGGCGCTGGCTACGATTTGTGAGAAGATCCCTTTCCCTTCTGTCTGTGGTTACGCTTGTACAGCTTACTGCGAGTTGAAGTGTGCTCGCACTCAATATGATGAAGCAATTGCAATAAGGCTGCTTAAGCGGGCTGCGGCAGAGTTTGGAACCCGGGGTGCACAGCGAGAAAACGCCGCTGCATCCGGTAAAAAAGTTGCTGTTATCGGGGCCGGGCCAAGTGGTTTGACGGCAGCCTGCAACCTTGTCCTTAAAGGTCACCAGGTTACTGTTTTTGAATCTCTGCCGGAACCCGGCGGCATGCTGCGCTATGGCATTCCTGAGTATCGTCTTGCCAACAGTGTAGTTGAGCAAGAAATTTCTCTGATTCGGGATCATGGCGTAAAAATTGAAACTGATACCCGGATTGATTCTCCGGCTAAATTGCTTGAAAAAGGTTTTGCTGCAGTCTTGTTGGCAACTGGTGCCTGGCGACCTCAGAAGATGGGAATCGAAGGTGAAGAATTATCCCATGTTCTTGATGGAATATCATTTCTAAAAGATGTAAATAGTGGAAAACATCTTGCAGTCGGCAAACGGGTTGTAGTTGTTGGTGGTGGCAATACGGCCATAGATGCCGCCCGTTGTGCAATTAGATTGGGGGCTGATGTTGATCTGCTATATCGACGAACGAGAGCGGAGATGACCGCAAGTGCTGAAGAGCTGCTTGAGGCAGTTGAAGAAGGTGTTAGCATAAATTTTTTGACTGCGCCGGTGAAGATTAGTAGTTTTAGTGTTGAATGTGTCAGGATGGAGCTTGGGGCATCCGATGTTGGCGGCAGGCCGCAGCCTTTTCCGGTTGAGAAAAGTGAATATAGTATTAAATGTGATACCGTCATTATGGCAACCGGGCAGCTCGCTGATGCCGGAATTATGGGTCTTACTGCCAACCATGATGGAACAGTTATGGTTGACGGAGACTTGCTGGAACTCACAAACCAGGGGATTTATGCTGCCGGGGACGTGGTAAGCGGCTCCTCATCTATTATTGAGGCTATTGCCCTGGGCCGTAAGGCGAGCTCATCTATAGATATCTATTTGGGCGGCGATGGGATTATAGATAGAGATGAAAAACTTGCAACGGATAGTATAATTCCAGACTCCGAGCCGCGTGGAACGACTCGACTTGATGTCGCAAAGGCAGTTTTAGAGAGCCGCCTTTGCGGGTTTGCTTACACTGAGAATGGTTACGACATGAAGAGTGCTATGGGCGAGGCCCGTCGCTGTTTGTCATGTGATATGCGTTATTACAGTATCGAAGTTAATTCTGTATTGTGTAAGGCTTGCGGATATTGTAAAGAGGTATGTACGTTGGAACTATTCCAACATTCTGATGCGTTCAATCCCAGTGGCTATCATCCTATGTTTGTTGAAAAGTCCGATCGCTGTGTCGGATGTCTTAACTGTCTCTATATATGTCCCGATTTTGCGATTCAGATAACGGAAAATGTTAATTTAACCCATTACAATTAAACGAAGGCTTTTAAATATCTTGAAAAATCTTTTTCGGCGCATCTACAGCGCCCCCTACCTCCTTTTAACGATGGCAGTATTTTTCTGGTCTGTTAACAGTATTGTTGGCCGTTTTATGCGTCTTGACGTACCACCTATAGCTCTGTCGTTCTGGCGCTGGGCCGGAGCCTCGATGATAATCATCTATTTTGCCTGGCCCAAGCTGAAAGAGGACTGGTCGATTATCAAGCGGCATCAACCTTTGCTCCTGCTCCTGGCGCTAACCGGGGTAGCGATGTTTAATACGCTGCTCTATAGCGGCCTGCAGTCGACGGTAGCTTTGAATGCTTTTCTGATTCAGTCGACGATGCCGGTTTTGATTATGCTTTTCTCATTTTTTATTTTCCGCGATAAAATCAACCATCTTCAAGGGGTGGGGGTAGCTCTTTCACTGGCCGGAGTGGTGATGGTGATTGCCCGGGGCGATATTGAAGTGCTCCGTTCACTTTCTCTCAATCGCGGTGACATCCTGATCTTTATCGCCGCGATCGGCTATGCTGTCTATTCGGTAATGCTGCGTAAGCGACCGACGCTTCACCCTATAAGTTTTATCGCTTTTACCTTTGTCACCGGCACCCTGATGCTGTTGCCCCTCTATATCTGGGAAACGGTCACGGTCAAGACAATTACATTAAATGGACCGACTATGTTGACGATTGCCTATGTTGCGATTTTTCCTTCAATTGTCTCCTATTTTTGCTATAATCGCGGCATCGAATTGATCGGCGCCAATCGTGCCGGGCTTTTTATTCATCTGATGCCGGTTTTTGGCACGATCATGGCGATCGTTTTTCTCGGTGAAAGGTTTTTCTGGTTTCATGGCGTCGGTATTGCCATGATTTTTTTCGGTATAGTCATGACTTTATGGCATCATAAGTAAAAGTATTAAAATGAAAACATATCTAGATTGTCTCCCCTGTTTTATGAACCAGATTGTTCGGATTGGACGCCTGCTGGAACTCCCGGAAGCTGATTGCCTGGCGATGTTGCGCGAATTTGCCGGCCGTTTTGATGAATTCAACCTCGAAGACCCGCCACCGAAAACTTCAATTATACTTTTCGATATGATCAGTCACTATTCGGGTCTCAAAGACCCTTTTAAGGCGATCAAAAAAGAGAGTACTGAAAAAGCCCTGGCCCTCTATCCGGATCTAAAGAAAAGGGTTGAGCTTGCATCGGCTCCTTTGAGTCTTGCGGCAAAGTATGCGGTTGCCGGCAATGTTATCGATTTCGGAGTTGCTTCGAAATTTGATCTTGGTGTCGAACTTGACCGGGTTGTTGATGACGGCGCTTTCGGCCATTGGCGGGAGGATAGTTTTTTTAATGCCTTAGAAAGAGCTGAATGGCTTCTCTATCTTGGTGATAATACTGGAGAGACGGTTATGGATCGACTCTTTATCGAAACCATAGTCAAAGAGACCGGCACGCCGGTAAGTTATGTGGTCAGGGAAAAGCCGATTATCAATGATGCGATTTTAGAAGATGCTCTGGCCGCCGGTCTCGATGGCTGTGCGGAAATCGTCTCTTCAGGTTGTTGTGCTCCGGGAACCATTCTCGATCTCTGCAGCCCTAAATTTCTCAATCTTTTCTACAATGCTCCATTAATCGTAAGTAAGGGCCAAGGTAACTACGAGACCCTGTCGGGGGTTGAAGCGCCGATCTTTTTCTTTCTTAAAGCAAAATGTTCTGTCGTCGCCGATCATCTCGGCGTACAACTGGGTGATCTGGTTTTGACAAAGGAGAATGAGTGATGCAGGAGAGTATTACTGTCAAAGGAATGTCATGTCAGCATTGTGTTAAAGCCGTGAGCGCTATTTTAAGTGAATTCGCCGGCGTCAGTGAGGTGACAATCGATCTTGCCTCAGGAAAAGTGACCTTCAATACGGAATTTGCAATCGACCGTCAAAAACTTGCCCAAAAACTTGATGATGCCGGTTATGAAATCACCTGAAGAACCCCATGAAACCATCGCCGTCGGCGGCATGACCTGTGCTGCCTGTGTCCGGCGGGTTGAAAAAACGCTGGAAAAAATTTCCGGAATTACGGAGGCCCGGGTCAATCTGGCTACCGGTCGAGCCCTGTTACTGCCGGATAAAGAGCTTAAGATAGACCTTGCAGCCGTCGAAGCAGCGATTATAAAAGCCGGATTTATCTATCAGGGAAAAGCCTCAAAACGTCCGCTTTCGGTTCAGGAAAAAGAGCAGAGCAGGGAAGAGAGAGTTATGGTTATAAAGGTTTTCGCCGGTATCGGCTTGAGCCTTCTGGTGATGGCGGTCTCAATGCCGACCTTGATTCCCGGATTAAATCGTATACCCTCTTCTTTGTTGAACGCTATCGCCTGGGGGTTGACCAGCGTAGTTATTTTCTGGGTCGGGGCCGGTTTTTTCCAGTCAGCCTATGCCGCCCTGCGACAGCGTTCGGCGGATATGAATAGCCTGGTGGTCTTAGGTTCAATGGCGGCCTACAGTTATTCCGTCCTGGTCTTTCTGGTCCCCGATTTTGTGACTTCCAGCTTGAGTTCCAAGCATCCTGTAAATCTTAATAATTCGCCGCATCTCTATTTTGATGGTGCCGCCATGATTGTGGCGCTTGTCCTTTTAGGGCGTCTACTCGAATTTCGGGCCCGGCGTAAAGCCTCGCAGGCTATTCGTAAACTCTTTGCCTTACAGCCCCCCTCAGCTCGTCTGGTAAAGGGTGATGAGTTTCTTGAAATGCCGCTCGAAGCCTTGAAAAATGGAGATATTATCCAGATTCGTCCTGGCGAACGGCTTCCGGTTGATGGCCTGGTACTCACCGGAACTTCAAGCATTGATGAGTCGATGCTGACCGGGGAAAGTTTGCCCCGGCGTAAAGAACCGGGGGACGAGATCTTCGCCGGTACCTTGAACCAGTTGGGAACTTTTACTTTTAAAGTTACCCGGATCGGGGCCGATACGACCCTGGGACAGATTATCAAACTGGTTGACGAGGCCCAGACCCGTAAAGCCCCGATTCAGCGTTTTGCCGATCAGGTGGCCGGGGTTTTTGTCCCGGTAGTCTTAGTGATTTCCATAATTACTTTTCTCGTATGGAATTTTCTCGTTCCCGAACCCTCCTTCAACCAGGCTCTGCTCAATGCGGTTTCAGTTTTAATTATTGCCTGTCCCTGCGCCATGGGTCTGGCGACGCCTACGGCGATTATGGTGGGTACCGGTATCGGGGCCCGTCAGGGAATAATCCTGAAAGGGGGAGAGGTTCTCGAAAGGGTGCATCGCTTAACGACGGTGGTTTTCGATAAAACCGGCACCTTAACGACCGGCACACTTAGTTTGACGGCGATTGAGGCAGAAGCTGGTTGGACGGAAGATCGTTTATTGCAACTTGCTTTCTCTCTGGAAAATATGTCGGAACACCCTTTGGGGATGGCGGTTGTAACGGCCGCAAAAAAGAAAAACCTTCGCCCTGACCTGATCACCGATTTCAAGGTTCATCCCGGACTCGGGGTTCGGGGTACCTGTCACGAAAAACCGGTTTTTTTAGGCAATGCGAGATTTTTTGCCGAGCAGGGGTTAATCGTCAAAGAACATCTTCGCGAACGTATCACGATCCTCGCGGAACAGGGAGTGAGCGCCATTCTGGTTGGCGAAGAGGGTAACGTCGTCGGTCTCTTAGGTTTTGCTGATGAACTTCGCCCAAGCGCCGAATCAGCCATGGAAACACTTAACAAAATGGCTATCAAGCTCATTCTTTTAAGTGGTGACAATCGCCAAACCGTGGCGGC
>JANTFH010000083.1 GCA_024763535.1 Thermodesulfobacteriota bacterium | reverse complement strand
CGGCATTGATCAGGGGACTGCGGCTGAAAGTTGAAGCCCGCTGCACAATATGTTCTAATTCTCTGATATTGCCGGGGAAGTGGTAACGGGCGAGAGTGTTCAAGGCGTCGGACGAAAATTTAACGTTGGTGATATTATGACGTTCGAGAAACGCATCTATCAGTTCAGGAATATCTTCGCGGCGATCACGCAGGGGCGGGATTTCAATCTCAATTACCTTGAGGCGGAAGAAAAGATCTTCCCGGAAATTGCCGTCTTTGACCATTTGGTTGAGATCACGGTTGGTGGCAGCCAGAATCCGGATATCTATTGCAATCTCTTTGCCCCCGCCGACCCGGGTAATAGTTTTTTCCTGCAGGGCCCGCAGGAGTTTGGCCTGGGTTCCGAGCGGCAGCTCACCGACTTCATCAAGCATTAAAGTACCGCCGTCGGCAATTTCAAAGTGGCCCCGGCGGGAGTTCCCGGCTCCGGTAAAAGCACCTTTTTCGTGGCCGAAAAGCTCAGACTCTACCAAATTTTCCGGCATCGCTGCGCAATTTATGGCCACGAAAGGAGCTTCCCGGCGCGGACTTAGGAGATGGAGCAGGCGGGCAATCAACTCTTTGCCGGTACCGGTTTCCCCTTGAATCAGCACCGCCCATGGGGTTGCCGCCGCTCGCCGGATGATGGAGAGCAGGTCGCGCATTGCGGCACTGTTGCCAACCAGTTTGAGGGGCAGTTCCGGCTCTTCATCCAATATTGAATTGACGGAATCGGCATCAAAATCAACCATTATTTCCTGCTCAATATTTCTGATCCGTACCAGGAGAGCACTTAAATCAACCGGTTTTTCAAAAAAATCGTCGGCACCGGAACGCATTATCTTAACCGCCATCTCAACCGCGCCAAAAGCGGTTATCATAATGGCCCGCAGTCGCGGATTGATCTTGCGTAATTGCAGCAGAAGTACATCGCCATTGATATCCGGCAGTCGGTGGTCGAGCAGCGCCAGGTCAATATTTTCACCCCGGACAAAATCTAAGGCCTGAGCGCCATCAGCAGCTAAATATATGGAAAATTCCTGTTTTTCAAGGAATCCACCTAAAAGTTCGCGCTGATCAGCTTCATCATCAACAATTAAAATATTCATTTAAGAACCTGTTATGAATTATAAGGAAGAAAAATATGTTGCAGCAGGATTCCCGGTTCCGGGGATGCAACTTCAAAACGGCCATTATGAGCTTTGATGATGCGTTCAACCAATGCCAGTCCGAGTCCGGTACCGCGGGTTTTGGTGGTAAACCAGGGCTCCGTAATTTTTTTGACTTCATTTGGGGCCAGTTTGAATCCGGTATTGGCAAAAGTAATCCAACAATCGTTTTTTGTGTATTTCAGATTAATTTTGAAAAAACCGCCCTCAGGCAGAGCTTCAATCGCATTCTTGCAGATATTGTCCAATGCCTGCCCCATAAGGATAGGATCCAGTCGGATATGATTACCGGTTGGCGACAGACTGGAATTCAAGAATATTTCAATCCGGGCTGAATCCGCCCGGGTTTGATAAAGGGCAATGATTTCTTCAAGCAGAGATTTTATTTCAATATTTACCAACTGCGGGGATAATGGTTGAGCGAAACGGCGGAGATCGCCAACAATACTGTTGGCCCGGCCCACCGCATTGCGCATGGCCGAAGTCAGTGCTATGTACTCATCACCTAGGCCGCTTTCTTCGAGTTCCAAGCGCTGGAGGCCGATATCGATGGCATTTAACGGATTACGTATTTCATGCGCAACCGCAGCCGCAGCCCGGCCTAAAACCGCATCCTCACGTTCCTTGGAAAGCCGTTGCTGGGCGCGGCGGGCCTGGGCTAAAATTGAGAGCTGATAGCGATAAAGCAACCAGGAAAAAAAACCGCCGAGAGCGCCGATCAGGAGGGCAAAGATTGTAAAATCGCGCCAGAGATCTTTTTCCCGGGCCACGAGAGAGTCGGACTTGAAACCGGTACAGAGAGTTTTATGGTTGGGCATCGGCAACCGCACTTCAATAGTCGAATTTTTATCGTTGGTGATTTTCCGGGTTAAAGGTGTTGCAGCACTCTTAGAACTAGGGATGAGATGAACATAGCTGATGCCGGAAATGTTATTTAAGGTGATAAGCAACTGTTCTAATCCGACCTGATTCTGCAGGGCTTCCAATTGGCGCGCATCAAGACCGAGCCTGATTTCTCCCTGACTTTCAGTGCGCGGGTAGGTCAGAGTGAAGAGGTGCAGATCCGGATTGTGGGAAAATTGTATATTTTCATTGAGTTTTGGCACATTATGCTTGATTTTACCTTCCCAGAGTCTTGGGCCGCTGACTTCTTGCTGGTTGTTGTAAATCGAGATTCCACGCAGGCCGGATTCCTGAGCCAGGGCACTGAGTTCAGATGAAGAAAAAGGCTCGATAGCGTCAAGATAATCAATAAAACGCGCCGAATTGAGCATAAATGTATGCGCTACTTTTTTAACAACCTCGCCGGCGGCCATGGCGTTGTCGGCATTCAGCTGAATGACCTGAGCTAAAAGTTCGGTGTGCTCCTGCGAGTGGCGGTAAAAAAGCTGGCGCTCACGGTCAGTCTGAATTAGAAAATAGAGCAGCACAACCAGAATCATGATACTGAAAAGGATGAGATTGGCTAGCCATAAGGGCAGCTGCAAACGCCGGAAAAATCGTTTCGTTTGCCGTTTCCCGGAAATCCGGTGACCCGGTCGATTAGAAATCTGGTTTTTAATGGCCACCATGTCCGCCTTTGCCCCCGCTGCGGCCGGAATTTCCGCCTGAATGCCGGCCGCGGCCATGCAGTCGCGATCTAACACCGGTCGGATCATGACCGCGGCTGGTGGATATGCGCCATGGTTTCTGCAGGCTGCCGGGTTTACTCCAAATTCGGATATAATCCCCTTTTTTAAGTCGGGGGGGTAGATTTCGGCTCTCAACTTCGAGATTAATCGAGTTTGTTGCCGAGTTGCTCTGGTCACTTTTTAAGGTGGTTTTGCCGGTTTTGGCTTGCTGCTCTTCGGTGGCGATATCGGTCGCGGCAGTTTGCGTATCCAGCAGAACCGTTAAGCGTACTTTCTCACCAACTGCCTGCATTGAGCTGATCCGGCCGGTTACGACTTCCCAAGCCTGGGCAGAATTGGCCGGAAGCAGAATCAGACCGCATACTAACCCGGTAACCAGTAGGATCAGTATGAATATTTTAGACGAATTTGCCATTGGTTCCGGTGGTAGTCATCTTCGTTGACATCAGAATTACGTTTGTTCCAATCCCAACCGGTTTGCAGAGTGAAATTGTCGAGATACCAGGAGAGCATGATCCCGAGATTGTAAATATTTTCTGTGCGTGACCGTTTCTGATATTTATATTTGTAAGGGGCTTGTTCGCCGCCGAGTTGCCAGTCAACCGCAATGGCTGGAATTGGGTGCCAGCTTAAATCAAAGTTCAAGCCATAAGCCTGTCGGCACTCAGCATCAATTGAAGAGTGCCGGTAACGCCAGAAGATTGTGCCGGTGCCGTCAAAATCAGGCGAAAATGCATAAAATGATTTTACTGCGGTGGTCAGCAGCCGGTCATTACGTTCCTCACTGATACAGTGTTCCGGGCGGCCGCATGTCTGAGCTTTTCGGCGAAACTTTTTGGCGTTTTGATTTGGGTGGCGGCCGCTGGTGACGTTGTCGCAATAATCTTCCCAACTCAAGCCGGCTTCCAAAGCAATATTTAACTGCGGACCGGCAAACCAGGTAAAATTTGACCCCAGGCTTAAACTGTCGTAGTCGTTGTCGCTGACTAACGGGTTACGATAGCATGCCGCTTCACTGAAAAAACTTAAAGAACCGGGAATTTTTGTCAGAGCAGTCACGCTGGCCAGGCCGCCGCCGAGATACCAGTTGTCATCAAGCCCGCTGTAGCATTGGTAGGCGGCAAAACCAAAAAGAGAGATAGAGGTGGCGGGAATAAATTTCTGGGGCAAGGTTAAGCTTAAGTCGAGTTCCGTCCGGCTGAAAAGTGCCCCCTCAGAGCCTTCTTCCTGACGCGGATTATCATCATAACCGCTGCTGATACCGAGTTCAAGTTCTAATGCTGCGGCTGGAATTGTAAGCCAGAAACCGATTAAAAGCAGGGAAAGCAGCAGTCCTGGCCACTTTCTCTTTGCAAGCTGCGTCATAATTTGCCTAAGCCGAAGTTCTCAAATTAATGTTTCATCTTCGGATAACTTCCTAAGTGATTTTGGCCGCAGATGCAATGAAAATCTGTAGTTTCAAATAAGGGTACCTCTAAAAATTGCCTTTTTGCTCAATAGCTGCGTTAGGCTCAAATTTTAATCCTCAAAATACTAAATGTATTCCTGCGGTTAAAATCTTCACCTGCCTTGCTCTTGAACAAAAATTCTAATTTTTCGAGACACCCATAACTGTTTTTTAGCCACAGACTCACACAGACTCTCACAGACAAAGGGGTTTTGTCCGGGGTTGTCCGTGTGAGTCTGCGGCTAATCTAAAAAGTGATGCATTTACTTCTTAAATATGTGGCTGTAATGTCGGGTCGTTATCCCGAGTTGAGAAGCTTAGTTTGCAGTCAATGGGCAGGCTCCGGTGCCGTCACAACTGCCGTTGCCGCGACCGCCACTGCCGTCATTGTTGCCGCTTCCTTGACCCTTTTTGTTAAGACCCCGCCAAGCCGGACGGCCATCATCAGTGCGCAGAGGGATAAAAGTTTCACCAATGGTCAGGCTTACCGCGATCAACCTGATTGAGCCGTCGCTGAAAGTAACGTCCAGCGCCTCGATTTCTACCTCTTCGCCGACTGTCGGTTTGGCGACTTTCAGGCTGTCCCAGTAGCTTAAAGGGCCCATGCCGTAAACGGTTATGAATTCCCCATCGCCTTCGTCAATGGTTAGACCGGAACCGGCAACGCCGGAACTGAAGACCGTACCGGTAATTGTAGTCGTATTGCTCAGGTCTTGATCCAGCATCGAGCCGTCCTTCATCCCCAGGCCTTTGCCGTTACCGTTGCCGGCCCAGGTCAAAGTTGTGCAGAAAAGTCCAAAAACCAGGGCTAGAGTGATCAGTGCGATTCTTTTTTTCATCGTTTGGTTCTCCTTCTTTTGTAATAAAAATTTGAAATAATTTTTGCCTGGAAACCATTTCCCGACAGACCAAATGCAAGCCCGGCCGAACTTGCTTTACCATATTCTGTTTGGTAATGTTTATTGCGATTGTCGTGCCAGCTGAAGGTAAGATTAAATCACTGTAAAATCGATGATTTATCCATTTTAGGTTGTTGGCTGGTTCGACATTTGTCGCCGCCATTCGACAATTTTGTCGAAGGGCGTGAGGGGTCAGGCTTATGGGTATTCTGCGGTTATCAGTAAGTTTTCGGTTGCGAATTGACTATTTACTTGAAAATTAAGGTGAATATTCGTTATAGAGAGCGGTTGGTTTGAGGTCTAAGGAAAGTTACTGGAGTTTATCTCTTTGCCGTGTCTGAGGCGGTCGAGCTTAAAAATCGTATTTAGGATAAAATTTATGAAAAAACTACTCTGCCTGATCGATACCAGTGCTCTGGTGCATCGGGCGTTTCATGCGATTCGGCCCCTGACTACGACCAGCGGTCAGCCGACCAATGCTCTGTTTGGCCTCTGTCAGATGTTGATGAAAGTGATGAATGATTTCCAGCCTACCCATGCCGCCGCCGCCCTCGATATGAAGGAGAAAACCTGGCGGCATGAGATTTTCCCGGCCTACAAAGCCAATCGTTCAGCCCCGGACCCGGATCTGGTTGCCCAGTTTCCGCTGGTGCCGAAGTTGTTAGAGGCCTTTTCGCTGCCGGCAATCGGGGTGCCGGGTTATGAGGCGGATGATATTATTGCGACCTTGACCCGGTACGGACTTAGGGCGGGCCTTGACATCCTGATCGTTTCCGGGGACAAGGATCTGATGAGTCTGGTGGGTGATCGGGTGGTGATGTATGACACCATGAAGGACAAACGTTTCGATCTTGATGCGGTCAGGGAGCGCCACGGAGTCACCGGTGAGCGGCTTTTAGACCTGCTCGCTCTGGCCGGTGACAGTGCTGACAACATTCCTGGAGTGCCCGGAATAGGACCCAAAAGCGCGTTGCGGTTGCTGGCTGATTTCGGTGATCTTAATACGCTTCTGGCCCGGGCGGATGAGATTGAACGTAAAGGCTGGCGCGAGAAGATGCTGGCTTATAAAGATGAAGCGGAGCTATCACGCCGGCTGGTGACTTTGTCGGATGCGGTCGGGATTGATGTTAGCAGTGATCTGGATGAACTTAAATGTCGGGCCGCCGACAGTGAAGTTTTGAGCAAACTTTTTGCCGAACTTGAATTTCACTCTTTAAGCCGTCGTTTAAGTCCGCTGAAAACTATCAGTCGCGATGGCTACCGGCTGATTGAGACGCCGGAAAAGTTTGCCGGACTGCTTGATGAACTGGCTGAAGTTAAGGTTCTGGCACTGGACACCGAAACCACCTCGGTTAACCCGATGGCCGCCGCTCTGGTCGGGATCTCTCTGGCCTGGAGTAAAAGCGATGCGGTCTATATCCCGATAGGGCATACTGCCGGTGAAAACGGCCCTGTAACTCAGCTCGACAAGGATTATGTGCTGGCCGGTCTCAGGTCGCTGCTGACGGATGAAACGGTTAAAAAATGGGGCCAGAATATCAAATATGATGCAATTGTCCTGAAGCGGGCCGGCTTGGAGATCAAGGGGATCGATTTTGATTCTATGGTGGCCTCCTACCTGGTGGATCCGACCCGGCACCGGCACGGGCTGGATGCCCTTGCAGTTGAATATCTGGGGCATACGCCGATCTCTTTTAAGGAGATTGTGGGTTCGGGCCGCAAACAGGTGACGATTGATAAAATAGAGCCCGCCAAGGTGTCGGATTATGCTTGCGAAGATGCTCAGTTAGCCTATCTTCTCTCCCAATTTCTGGCACCGAAATTAAAAGAGGCGGAACTCGAAGATCTTTTTGTAAAGATTGAACGGCCTCTGATTGAAGTTCTACTGCGGATGGAGATGACCGGGGTCTATCTCGATCTCGAACTGCTCAATAAAACCGCTGCCGACTACAATCATCGCCTTGAGCAGATGGCGGCGGAAGTCTATGAGGCCGCCGGTGAAGAATTTAATATTAATTCACCGAAACAGTTGGCGGTAATTCTGTTTGAGCGTCTGAATCTTCCGGTTTTGAAAAAGACTAAAACCGGGCCTTCAACCGCTCTTGAGGTACTCGAACGGTTGGCGGAGGAACATCCGCTGCCGGCTAAAATTCTGGCCTGGCGTTCCCTGTCGAAGCTCATTTCAACTTATCTTGAAGCGCTACCGCGCCTGGTTCATCCGGAAACCGGTCGGGT
>JANTFH010000082.1 GCA_024763535.1 Thermodesulfobacteriota bacterium | reverse complement strand
CGGCGCCACCGCCAGACGCAAAACTCCGGCCGCCGTCAACTCCGGCTGGGAACGCTGCAGCATTGAACCCAAACGAGCATCCCGGCCACTTAAACGGGCGACAAAATTTGTCCATGCCTCTAAATTAACCGCTTCCGCCACACACTTCTTTTTCACACCTGCCGGCGGGGCTGCTCCGGCACCATTTTTTGCAGCGGCCTGAGAAACTGAAATCCGGCTCTTTTCAACCACCGGCGGCGAATCTGCGGCGGCCTGAGCGACAGGCGCGGGCTCAGGGATAACCGGCGCGGAAAATTCCGGAGAGGAAACGCTGCCCGAATCGGCCAGGGGAGGCAATGGTTCTTCACAAATCGAACCACCGGCCATAAATTCATCCGGCGGCGGCGGTTCCGGCGAAAGCGGCGCTGCCTCCGACACCCGACTTGGGGCCGGGGCTTGATGATCCGGAGTCACGGAAGCCGCTTTCAGCTTATAAACTTCAGTTTTTAGCGGCTCTTTATCTACATTTACGGTCGGTGCCGGCGCTTTTTTTTTATCCTCGCCGCGGCTTTTCTCACTCCCGGAAAGTACAGCTTCCGGGCCGGATGCAAGATACCTGTCAAGGCGCTCCATAAGTTCATCAACCGGTTTCAGATCCCTGGCCATTCCCAACTCAATCAAAGCCATTTCCAGGGCCAGGCGCGGCGTCTGCGAGGCTTTTATCCGGGTAAAATGCTGCTGCCAGAGATCGAAAAGCTGCTGCCAGTAGGGGAGGGCCGCGCCGCCAAGAAGCGGCTCCAGTAAAGCCGCCTCGTCATCACTTACGGTGATAAGTTTTTTCAGCTTGGGCGAAAGTTTAAGAAAAAGCGCGTCCCGAAGATAGAAAAGAAACTCCTCGCTGAAACGTTTCAAATCAACCCCGGACTGTTCCAGATCGTTAACCTGACTCACCGCCTGATCAAGTTCACCCCGAACCACATGTTCGAGCAGGTTAAAACAGTACCGGGATTCGATCAGGCCCAGGGCCTGCCGCAGATCGGCAAGCGCAATCTTCTCCCCGGCAAAGGAGCGCACCTGATCCAGCAGACTCAAGGCGTCACGCATACTGCCCCGGGCTTCACGAGCCAGAAGTTCGGTGGTTCCCGGCGCAAAATCGAGTTTCTCCCGAACGCCGATCTCAACCAGAGCGGCGCTGATCACCGCCTCGGTCAGACGGCCGAAATCAAAACGCTGACAACGGGACAGAATCGTCATCGGCATCTTGTGAACATCGGTGGTCGCCATGATGAACTTGACATGGGGCGGCGGCTCTTCCAAAGTTTTCAGGAGCGCGTTGAAAGCCTCCGCCGTGAGCATGTGAACTTCGTCGATTATGTAGATCTTGTAGGGAGAGCTGTGCGGCAGATAGGTAACATTTTCCCGGAGCAGACGAATCTCGTCAATCCCGCGATTGGATGCCCCGTCGATTTCAATCACATCGGCCGCGTTTCCGGCCGTGATGGCAACACAGTTTTCACACTGATTACAGGGCTCTTCCGCTGCAAGTGCTTGACAATTCAAGGCTTTGGAAAAAATCCTGGCAGCCGAAGTTTTACCGACTCCGCGTGAGCCCGTAAACAGAAAAGCGTGACCGATGCGATTAAATTTAATCGCATTTTTCAAGGTCCGGGTAATATGCTCCAGCCCTTTAAGCTCGCTGAACTGCTGCGGCCGCCACTTTCGCGCCAGCACCTGATAAGCTTCACTCATAAACAAAACCCGACAATCGCTGTTAAATTAATGAAACCGGCACTTCCCACCTTACTCTTTAAATAAGGAACTCGTAAAAACGGTATGGCAAAGTATGCGGGAACAAAATCCACGATCAAAATATAATTTTTTCGGCCCGCAAATAAGTACTCTTATCAGAACATTTGCTTGTTTTTCAACAAGCAAACAACCTGTAAGGTACTTAAAATGTTCATATGCGAGGCGCCGAAAAGCTTAGGAATGAGGCGTACATAGAAGTACGCCGCAGTGACGAAGACTTTTCGGGAACGAAGCAGATGGACTTTTTACGAAGCCATCATCAAAAAAGTTATCCCCATGAGAGATAACCAGGCTACCCTGCGGCACACGGAGAGCGGTGCTGCCGCTGCTTCCTTCCGGATCTGACGGGGTTCACGCCGTCGCCGTTGCACAGGACCTGGTTATCACCCATGGGGATAACAACATCATCAAAATGGCGGAGAGAGAGGGGTTCGAACCCTCGGTACGGTTTCCCGCACACACGCTTTCCAGGCGTGCACCTTCAGCCTCTCGGTCATCTCTCCAGACTTTCAGGAAACGCCCCGCTTAACAAAAAAACCGGCTACTGTCAAGTTTATATAATCATAAAGAGAATTTATTGCAAGCCGCAGCTTGAAAGTTTGAGCCTAACGCAGCTCTTGGGGAAAAGACAATTTTTCAGCCCCAAACCTTGTTTTTTTGCCTTTAAGTACCTATAATCCGAGAATGCTGCAGATCAATGCCCTTATTCTGGCCGCCGGCGAAGCCCGGCGGTTCGGCCGCCCCAAACAGCTTCTGCCCTGGGGCGCGGATGAAACTATTTTAAGCCACGTCATCAGACAGGTGCGGGCCACGCCGGGAATTGTCACAACCAATGTCGTTCTCGGAGCCTGGTTTGCGGAGATCACCAGCGGCCTGAAAACCTCCCTCAAACCGGTTAACGTCATCCGCAACTACGATTGGCAGGTGGGCATGTTCAGTTCACTTAAAGCCGGTCTCAAGCAAATCGCCGACCGGGGAAAAAGCGCTTCCGGCAGCGGCAGCGACGGAATAATTATTCTGCTCGGCGATATGCCCTTTATTACAACTGAAACCCTCTCCCGCTTTGTCGCGGCGGCCCCGGAAGCAGGGTCCCGGCCGCTGATCGCCTCCGAAGCCGGCCGCCCGGCCCATCCCTACCTGATTCGCCCGGCCCATATCGGTGAGATTTTATCCCTTAGTGGTGAAAGTGGTATCCGGCCGTTCATCCAAAAGGAGTTCCCCGAAGCCGGTAAAATTGAGGTGGAAAAATCGGTCGGCCGCCGGGATATCGATACCTGGAAAGGCTATTTCGACAACCGCCCGGCAGACTCGGCCGCGGTCACCCCGGACCCGCCGGAGTTTGACCGGACTTAAAGGCCTGATAATTGCTCCGGTTATTTTGCCTGGCCGAACGTCCAGCTGAGAGAATCCGCCCTCGACACCGAATTAAAAATCAGTGAATTCGGGGATATATCCCGATTCTCCAAAAGAAATCGGGATTATGTCCCCGAATTTCGAATTTACGAAAACTTTAATTTGTGAATGCTTATGGAATTCAGTTGGAAAGATCTGGCCGCGGCCCTGCGGAGTAACAAACGGGTTGCGGTCTGTACGATTATCAAAAAAAGCGGCTCGGTGCCGCGTGAGGTCGGGGCCCGAATGCTGGTTTTAGAAGACGGCTCGATCACCGGCACGGTCGGCGGCGGGATAGGGGAACATGAGGTCATTCAGGCCGCAATTTCCAGTATCAAAGATAATCAAAGCTGCCTGCTTGATTTCTCCCTCGCCGGAGAAAAAGGGCTCGACTCCGCCGCCATCTGCGGCGGCCGTTTTACTATCTTTATCGGCTGCTGGTCGCAGGCGCAGGATCTGGAGTTGGCAAACGCGATTGCCGCCACTTTAACCGGCGGCCGCACCCACTCTCTCTGCGAAAGCCTGCCGCAGACCGCCGGCGACAAGGTTGAACGCACCCTTATCGATCCGGCCGGAAACAGGGTTGTCAGCAGCCCGGCGACAACTTCACTGCCGACTCTCGCGACCGCCACCGATGATAATGAATCCATTGCCACCCGGCTGATTCCGGCCGATGCCTCCGGTTTTATGCTTTCGGAAATCACCCTGCCGCCGCGTCTGGTTATCTTCGGCGGCGGCCATCTGGCTTTGCCCCTGGTGGAGATGGCAAACTGGTGCCGGTTTGCGGTTACGGTGATTGACGACCGTCCGGAATTTTCCAACCGCGAGCGCTTCCCGCTGGCCGATAAAGTTATAACCGCCCCCATGGAAGAGGTTGCCGATCTCTATATTCCCGGCGCCAATACCTGGCTGGTGCTGATCACCCGGGAACATAAGCATGACTATATTCTACTCAAACAACTGCTCGGCACTGAATATGCATACCTCGGCATGATCGGCAGCCGCCGGCGTACGACGAAAGTTAAACAAAGGCTCATCGACGAGGGCTTTAACCGGGCCGAAATCGAGCGGCTCTATTCGCCGATCGGCCTGGAAATAAAAGCTCAAACCCCGGCCGAAATCGCCATCAGCATTATGGCTGAGATAATTGAAGTTAAAAATATAGCGGTATAATAATTAGGAAATCTGTAGCCGTTCAGCAACCCGCAAAAGTCAGAGAACATAATCGTCTCAATGTCCCCATGCGAAGCAGGGCGAAGCAAAGTTCGTCATTATTCGCTATAGCTTTATTGAGAATGCTGAGATACGCTGAATAGTTACAAAAAACCAAGGAAAGTAAACTATGAAAAAAGAATTAATCACTCTCAATGTCAATGGTGACGATCACGAAATCGCGGTTTTCCCCTGGCAGACCTTGAATGAGGTGCTGCGGGACGAGCTCCACCTGACCGGCACCAAACTCGGCTGCGGCACCGGTGACTGCGGTGCCTGCACGGTGCTGATCGACGGCAAAAGCGTCTCCTCCTGCCTGACTCTGGCGATTGAGGCCGAAGGCGTAAAGATTACTACAATTGAGGGCCTGGCTCCGGAAGCGGTAGCCGCCGCCGGCGATCTCGAAAGCTGCGAACTCGACCCGATTCAGGAATCCTTCATCAACAAGGGCGCCATCCAGTGCGGCTTCTGCTCACCGGGTATGATCATGTCGAGCAAATTTCTCTTAAGCCATACTCCGAAACCGACCGAAGCCGAAATTCGCGCCGGCCTCTCCGGCAATCTCTGCCGCTGCACCGGTTACAACAAAATCGTCGACGCTATCGCTGATGCCGCCGAAAAGATTAACGACGCCCAGTAATCTGAAAATCAACTTTTTTAAGTTAATTAATTGATATTTGGAGATAAAAATTAAATCTATAGAAAGCGGGTTCAAGCGCGGTTTTCTTTGCGTCCTGGCGTCTTTGCGGGCAACAAAAAACCTGAGCCTGTAAGCTTTCACTTAATTTAAGGAGATTTACGTTGACTTTACCACAGTTTACCTACCTGGCCCCGACCAGCCTGAAAGAAGCCTGTGATCTGCTCCGGGAACACCAGGGCAAGATCAAGATTAAGGCCGGCGGTACCGATATGATCGTCCGCCTTTCGCATCGCGCGGTCAAACCCGACTATTTGATGAGTATCAAAAAGATTCCCGGACTGGATAAAATCAGTTACGATGCCGCAACCGGCCTCACCATCGGCGCTCTGGCTCTTTTACGGGATGTCGAGATAAATGAAGATGTTCTGGCTCACGCCCCGATGCTGGCCCGGGCCGCGCACCAGACCGCGACCGTCCAGATCCGCAATATGGGCACGGTCATGGGCAATATCTGCAACGCTTCGCCGTCGGCCGACAATATCCCGACGCTGGTAGCCATGAACGCGGTCATTATCGCCGCTAACGGCAACAGCGAGCGCGAAATTCCGATTGATGAATTCTTTCTCGGTCCCGGCCGCAGTGCATTGGCAGCCGATGAGATTGCCACCGCCATCCGGGTGCCGGTAACCGCCGCTTTGACCGGCACCAGCTACCAGAAAATTTCACCGCGCTCCAAGGTTGATATCGCCGCAGTTAATATCGGCGCCATGCTGACCCTGGACGGAGCCAAAAAATGCAGTGCCGTACGCATCTCCATGGGCGCGGTCGGCCCGACCCCGCTGCGGGGCGCTAAAGCTGAAGCCTATCTTGTCAACAAAGAGATCTGCGCTGAAACTCTGGCCGAAGCCGGCCGCCTGGCAGCCGAAGATGCTTCCCCGATCTCCGATGTCCGCGCTTCCCGCGAATACCGGAAGCTGATGGTCGAAGTCTTGACCACGCGGGCCCTGAAAGAGGCCGCGGATCTGGCCGCCGCATAAAAACGATGCGGGAATAGAATTCAATTAAACGATGTGGGGACAGAATTCAACTCTGTCCCCGTTAAAACCCAGTAACAAAATAAGAGGATTACTCCTATGAGTTCAGATCAGAATTTCTCGATTGTCGGTAAAAGCATTCCCCGTCCTGACGCCCGCAGTAAAGCGGTAGGCGCGGCGCAGTATGCTGACGATATCTTTCTCCCGGGCATGCTCCACGGCAAGCTTTTGCGCTCCCCCGTGGCTCACGCCCGCATTAAAAGCATTGACACCAGCGCGGCCGAGGCCCTGCCCGGCGTCAAATGCGTCATTACCGGCCAGGATATCCCCAAGATTAAATACGGCAACTGGCGTCTGGTGCCCGAAAGTCAGGATGAATTTGCCCTGGCAATCGACACGGTCCGCTTCATCGGTGATGAAGTTGCCGCCGTCGCCGCCCTCGATAAAGGCACTGCCGAAGATGCGATCCGCCTGATCAAGGTTGAATACGAAGAACTTCCCGGAGCCTATTCCGTCGAAGAGTCTCTGGCTGACGGCGCCCCGGTTATCCATGACGAATATAAACAGGCAACCCCGAATATCAGCCTCGACCGCAAAATCGACTACGGCGATCTCGATAAAGCTTTCGCTGAAGCCGATCTCATTCTAGATGATGTTTTCACCGTCCACGCCACCAGCCACGCCTACATGGAGCCCTGCTCCTGCGTCGCCGAATATGACCACGACGGCCGTTTAACCATTTGGACTTCAACCCAGGCCCCCTATTTTGTTCAGTGCCTTTTAGCTTCGACCATGGAGATGCGCGAAAATGATATCCGCGTCATAAAACCCACTGTCGGCGGCGGATTCGGCGGCAAAATGGAGATGCGCCCCTGGGAGTTCTGTGCCGCTTTTATCTCTCGCAAACTCGGCCGTCCGGTTAAATTTACGCTGACCCGGGAAGAGGAACTCGCCACCGGCCGGCGCCGCCACCCGATGCGGATTCACTCTAAAGTCGGCTTCAGAAAAGACGGCATGATTTTAGGTAAAGAGTTTAACGTTCATCTCGACGGCGGGGCTTACAACAGCATGGGGCCGACCGCCTGTTTCTTATGCGGCAACTTCGGCGCTATGCTTTACAACTATCCCAATTATCGCTACTACGGCGCCCACGTCTACACCAACAAGCCGCCGGCGGGAGCGATGCGCGGCTTCGGCGCCCCGCAGGCTCTCTTTGTGGCGGAAACCCAGATGAATATGGCAGCCGAAAAACTCGGCATCGACCCGATCGACATCCGCTATATGAACGCGATGGAGACCGGCGATGAGATACCGGGAGTGGCCACGATCTCCAGCTGCGGCTTTAAGGAATCACTTTTGAAGGTTGCGGAGATGACCGACTGGAAGAAAAAACGGGAGAACATGAAACCGGGCTCCGGCATCGGTATCGGCTGTTACAGCTTTATCTCCGGCGGGGTTTTCAACTGGTTCAACACCCGTTACAACTTCACCCGGGCCGAGGTTCGTGCCTTTGAAGACGGCACCGTTCATCTGATGACCATGGCCTCCGATATCGGCCAGGGCTGCGATATGGTTTTACGCCAGATATTAGCTGAAGAACTTGGCCTCAAAGT
>JANTFH010000081.1 GCA_024763535.1 Thermodesulfobacteriota bacterium | reverse complement strand
TTGAGGATGAAGCCAAGGAGACGGCTGAGAAACGGGCGGTCAAAATTATTGCCCAGGCGGTGCAGCGTTATTCCGGCGATTACGCGACCGAGCGCACGGTCTCGGTGGTCAATCTGCCGGGTGATGATATGAAGGGCCGCATTATTGGTCGTGAAGGTCGCAATATCCGGGCGATTGAGGCGGCAACCGGAGTTGATCTGATTATTGATGATACCCCCGAGGCGGTAATTGTCTCTTCCTTCGATCCGGTACGCCGGGCTCTGGCGAAGAATGTGCTGGAACGCCTGATTGCCGACGGCCGTATCCATCCGGCCCGAATTGAAGAGATCGTCAAAAAGGTTCAGAACGAGATCGACCAGACGATCAAGGAGGCTGGTGAAAAAGCGATATTTGATCTGGGTATGCACGGTATGAATCCGGAACTGGTACGCATGATCGGCCGTCTTAAATATCGGACAAGCTATACTCAGAATATTTATGAACATTCACTTGAGGTCGCTTTTATCTGCGGCATGATGGCGGATGAGCTTAAACTGCCCAACAAGATGGCCCGCCGGGCCGGACTGCTGCATGACCTGGGTAAAGCCGTTGATCATGAAATTGATGGTTCACACGCGGTTATCGGGGCCGATTTTGCCCGTCGTTATGGTGAAGCTCCGGAGATCGTACAGGCTATCGAAGCCCATCACGGAGATGTCGAAATCAAACATCCGCTCGATGTTCTGGTGCAGGCTGCCGATTCACTCTCCGGGGCCCGGCCCGGGGCCCGGAAAGAGATGCTGGATGCCTATATCAAGCGGCTGGAAGCCTTGGAAGAGATCGGCAACTCCTTTAAGGGGGTTGAAAAAACCTTTGCTATTCAGGCGGGTCGTGATGTCCGCGTGATGGTCAACCATGAAGATATCTCGGATGAGGATGCCGTGGTTCTCTCCCGTGATATTGCCGGTAAGATTGAGAAAGAGATGACCTATCCCGGTCAGATCCGGGTGACGGTTATTCGTGAGACCCGGGCTTTCGGGATTGCGAAATAGTGCGGCTGACGGAATCTCCGGCAGCGGCGTATATTGAGAGAGGCATTAGTGGTTAAGTTACTTTTTATCGGCGACATTATCGGTCGTCCCGGCCGTCGGGCCGTAGCCTCTCTTCTGCCCGGTCTTAAGGCCGAGCATGGCTTTGATCTGGTTATCGCCAACGGGGAGAATGCCGCCGGCGGTTTCGGGATTACCTCTAAGATTGCGGATGAACTGTTTGGTCTGGGAATTGATGTTCTGACCAGCGGCAATCATATCTGGGACCAGAAAGAGGTTGAGGCCTATCTGCGCGGGGATAACCGGCTGCTGCGGCCGGCCAACTACCCGGTCGGAGACCTGGGCCGGGGATCATTGGTTATAAGTCCGGCACAGCTGCCGCAGGTCAAGATCGGTGTGGTAAATCTCGCGGGCCGGGTCTTTGTCGGCCCGGCCGACTGTCCTTTTCGGGAAGGCCGCGAAGTTATCGAAAAATTAAAGCCTGAAACCGATATCGTAGTCGTTGATTTCCATGCCGAGACCACCTCGGAAAAGAATGCTTTAGGCCTCTATCTGGATGGCCTGGTCTCTCTCTTTGTCGGCACCCATACCCATGTTCAGACCGCCGATGAGAGGATCCTGCCGGGCGGTACAGCCTATATAACCGATGTCGGTATGGTCGGCGGCCGCAATTCGGTTATCGGCATGAAATCGGATCGCGTGATCAAAAAATTTCTCGATGGAATGCCGCAGCGTTATGAGGTCGAAAAGAGTGAACCCTGGTTTTCCGCAGTTATCGCCGAAATTGATGAGAGTAGCGGGCGGGCACTGTCGATTCGCCGGCTTAATCTGCCGGCCTGAGTAATAAAAAAAGAGTGGTTTTAACCACCCTTTTTTTATTACTCATCAGTCTTGAAAGCCTCCTGCAGTCCGCCGGCAATCTCTTTGAGTGCCGTTATGCGGCGGTCAGCGTCAGCCCGGTCGGCGTCGCTTAACTGCTCATGTTGCTCGAGGCTTGTCCGGGTGCTTGCCAGAAGGTCGCTGAAAAAGTTTGTGGTCAGATCCCGGCACTCATCAATATGGTGGCGGACGAGGGCAAATTTAAGCTGTTCCCGATAGTTTCTCAGCCAGCGAGGCAGCTCTTTCAGGGCTGCTTTTTTTATCTGCCGGTTATACTCCTCGCCAAGTGAGCGTCGGCGGCGCAAACGGAGAATCTTGCGGCCCATCAGCTGCATCAGGTTGCTGATTTTATCAACGATGGCAAAGCGCTCTTCAGCTTCACTGCTCAACTTAAACAGTGGAATTTCGCCGCTGATTTTTATCGGCAGCGGCAGCTCACTCTGGTCAAGTTCCCCGGATTTAACAAAATTTTCGCAGATGATAAAGAGCGGCGCACAACCCTTAAGCAGGCGCTGGTTGATATCGTTGTGGAGGGTTTCTAAAAATCTTAAGGTTCCCAGGGTCGCTGTCTCCTGGATTCGGGCCGGTACGGTCAGCTGGAAATGGTTGTCAATAATCCGCATCGGTGTTAGTGGATTTCGGTTTTTTTCCGGTAGTTGATCCAGGGGCGCCTGATAGTCGGCAATAATCTTTTCCAGCTTCCGGCGCAGACTCGACGCGTCATTGCGGTCAAGCCACCGGGTGATCTCATTGTAGGCGGCTTTCTCTATTTCATTGCAGACCCCGGTAATTATCCGTCCGGTTTCGTTGAAAACGGACTCAATTTTCCGGCGTTCCTTATCTCGGCGATCCAGATCCGAGTTTAATGAAGCATCATTTTGTTCCAGGCGGCCGAGTTCATTTTCGATCAGACGCCGGGTGTTGTTGTAGACCTGCTGCAGGCGTTTGTTGCTGTGGTTGAGCAGGGCGCTTCCGGCATCATTACGGCCCAGATCCCGCAGCCGTTCCAGAAACTGCCGGGCTCCGAGATTAGAAAATTCAAGTTTTTCCTGCTCATCCTGCCAGGCCTGCAGACGGCGTCTGGCGCTGGGGACAAGTTCTGCGGCAATCTCCTCTCGAGACCAGAAAAGAGCCAGAGCCGAGAAGGCATATTTATCCTGAGTAAAACTTAATTCATCAAGCTCATCGCGGCAGCGCCGGGTCATGGCCTTAACCTCCTCAGCGTCATTATGGACATCGAGGTCAAGGTTGATGACGAAGAGCAGACGTTCCTTGAGGCCGAGTTGGTGCAGATGTTCCAGCAGCTGATAGTCGGCCTGGCGCAAGCCGATACGGCTGCTGATAACATAGATTAAAGCCGGGCTCTCGCTGAGTTGTTGAATAATGATGTTCTGGTGACTGGGATTAGGTGTATCCAGTCCCGGCAGATCACGCAGGGAGAGATGCTGGGGCAGCAGCCTCAGGGGGGCTTTCAGGTTAATTCCGCTGAGAAACGGTGATAGGGTTTCATCCCGGATAAAATCCCGGTAATCACTGTCTTCCGGGTCGGTGAAGGTGAATTCAAGTTCCGAATTGTGATAAAAGCGGCTGACCTTTTCCGCTCCGACGGTCATGTTTTTCAACAGACGATAGGATTCATTGAAGATCCCGTGCCGGGTGAGATTGCCGGTGAACTGGTAGTGGCTAAGAAGATTTTTTACCTGCAGCCGTTCCTCTTCCACGAAGAGATCGGGCTCACTGTTCTTTAACTCGTCACTCAAAAGCAGGTTGGCGGCCCGGATGAACATATCGTTGACACCGGCCTCGGGCTGGAGTTTAATTCTCGCTGCAAACTCCTGTCCGGCGCTTAAGGTGGTGGGAAAACTGGTGGTGATTCCAGCTCCGGTAGGCAGAAGGTCGGCCCCGGCCAGGGTGTTTATCAGAGTGCTCTTCCCTGATTTTACCGGGCCGATACAGGTTACCGGCAGGCTGAAGTTCAGGCGCAGTTCTCTGACGGCGGCCAGTGTCTGACACCAGCGCTGCAGCAGTTCGGCCTGTTCAGGAGCCAAGCTTTCAAGTTGCGCCAGAGCTTTTTCCAGGAGGTCTATGCGGGCGGCGAAAGTGGAGGTTGTTTCAGCGTCAGTCATAATTTCAGGTTGCTTGTCGCTTGAGAAGTAGAAAAATTTGTTTGTAAATGTCAAGAGATTGATGGTCCCGTCTCGATGAGAAGCGGGCGTGAGACTGCTGAATATTATTGCACAATGACAGAGGGGATGCAAGATGTAAATTGGTGTATCATAACTGCAGAAAACCGCTATTTAGTGTGGTGATAACGGCGACGGATTGTTTTTACTTGACAAGCCGGGGGCAGGTAATGTAGAAAACCCGGCTTGACTTTAGCTGTAAAAGGGCCTATAGCTCAGCTGGAAGAGCCACCGGCTCATAACCGGTAGGTCCCTGGTTCGAACCCAGGTGGGCCCATCATTGATGGCGTCGTAAAAAGTTCCGATCTACGCCCGTAGGAAGTGCCCTTGGGTGCCAGAGTTGCGGCCCCTCCAGCCACTCGACATACTACATGTATGGTCTCGTGTCTGGAGAGACCACAACGTCTTGTATTTCGAAATTTTTACTTAGCCATCCCGAGACTTTTTTACGAGTGCATCATCATTAATACAACTGTCGGGAGGTTTTTCTCCGCAGAGGTTAATGACCGGGAAAGATGAAATAGAGATGCCGCGCATTAGAAAATTATTTACCCATATCTATAATGTTAGCAACTCAGTCACAGTGGCCGAGTTGCCGGAGAGAGGAAAAATGGAAGTGCACCCTGAAACGGGTGCACTTTTTTTTATGCTTGAGGTCACCGTTTGAATAAGGTTGTTGAGGGTAAAGCCAGCCGGCTCTGTCATGGTGATTTGCTTGAATTCCTGGCAGAGGCAATTCCCGGCCGGTTGAGTGAATCTTGGGATAACTGCGGTCTGCAGGTTGGATCCCGTAAAACTCCACTGCAGGGAATTATCTGCTCTCTGGATATCTCTGATAAGGTAATTGATGAAGCCCTTGAGAGCGGAGCAAATTTCATTTTCAGTCACCACCCGCTCATTTTTAAGCCCTTATCAAGGATTGATCTGGATACTTTCCCGGGAGATATTCTGGGTCGGGCCCTGGCTTCGGGGATTACGCTTTTCAGTGCTCATACCAACCTCGACAGTGTCGCCGGCGGGGTGAATGATCATCTGGCTGAAATTATCGGAATTGATAATTGTGTACCGCTGGAGCCCTATTCCGGCCGGAGTCTAAAGCTGGTAACTTTTGTGCCTTCGACTGCAGTTGATAAGGTTGCAGCGGCACTCTTCGCGGCCGGGGCCGGTAGACTCGGGACCGGACGCTATAGCGAATGTTCTTTTCGAACCCCGGGAACCGGAAGTTTCCGGCCGGAAAAGGGCGCTGTGCCGCAAATTGGTGAAATCGGTCGTCTCTCTATGGTTGATGAGGTGCGTCTGGAGACGGTTGTTGATGAGAACTCGGTCGCTTCAGTCCTGGCGGCACTGCACCGGACGCACCCTTATGAGGTTCCGGCTTACGATCTTTATCCGATAAATTTTTTCGAGCCTGACTGCGGCGCAGGCCGGGTCGGTCTTCTTGAGAAACCGGTCATTGCCGAAGATTTTGCCCGTAATGTGAAAAAGCGTCTGCAGGCGGCATCAGTCAGGTTGATCGGTGCCGACCGGCAGCAGAGCATCCGGAAAATCGCCCTCTGCGGCGGCAGCGGCTTTTCACTCTACGGGTCGGCCCAGGCTGCCGGAGCCGATCTCTTTGTTACCGGTGACTTGAAGTATCATGATGCCCGCGAGGTTCTGGATAAAGGTAAAATCCCGGTTTTAGACGCCGGTCATTTTGCGACCGAAAGGCATGTGGTTGAGGTCTGTGCCGCCTGGTGTCGTAAGTTTGTCAACGAGAACGGTGCCGATCTGCCGGTGAACATCGCCCGTTCCGAATCTGAGCCATGGCTAAATATTTAATCTCCGGGCAGACAGGATCCGGGATTAATTAAGAGTTTTAATCTAAACCGTAAATTTCAGCTTTAACAGGAGGAAGTGACGTTGGAAAAACAGATGCAGCTGCTTTGGGAGCTTCAAAAGATTGATGCCGGACTTGATGAAATCCGTGACGCCCAGGAAAGTTTTGCGCCGAAACTTGACAACATTAAAGAGGATATTGCGCTGCTCAAAGGGGCGGAGGAGGAGTATCAGGGTGAATTAGCTGCGAAAGAGGTTGAGCGCCGTGACCTGCGGGATAAGGTTGAACAGTTGAAAGGTCTGATCGCGCAATCCAAGGAGAAGATAGCTCATATAGCCAACAACAAAGAGTATTTTGCGGTATTGAAAGAACTTGAGCATAACCAGAGACAGTTGGAAAAACAGGAGATTGAACTGGCCGGCCTGGTCGAAGAGATCAACTCAATTAAAGAGCAGATTGCTGAAAATGACAAAGAGATAGCCGCAAAGGCTGATGAGATGGCTATCGAAGAGAAAGCAATTTCGGCCAAGGTTGCGACTTTAGAGAGAAAAATCAGGGCGGGTGAGAAGGGCCGGAAGGCCAAAACCAAGGATCTTGATCAGGTTTTCCTGCGCCGTTATCAGCGCATTCGCCGGCGTTTCAAGGATGCCGTTGTCATCGCCAGAAACGGTACCTGTTTAGGCTGTAATGTGAATGTTCCGCCGCAGGTCTATATCGATCTTCTGAAAGGGCAGGAGATGATGAGTTGTCCCAACTGTCAACGGATCATGGTTAATCGCAGCGAAGACGAAAAATAGCAGTAGAGCCGGAGTTGGCCGGATGATCGCCGGCAGCGTATCTTTGCAGTTTGAAGAGCGCCTGCGGGAGGAAAGTCCGAACACCGTAGAGCAGGATGCTTCGTAACGCGAAGTCCTGGTGACAGGCAGGAAAGTGCCACAGAAAACAGACCGCCTCCGGTTTCGACCGGGGGTAAGGGTGAAACGGTGAGGTAAGAGCTCACCAGTGTCGATGGTGACATCGGCAGCTTGGTAAACCCCATCCGGTGCAAGGCCAAATAGGTTTCGTTTCCCTCTTTAAGGGGGATAGGGCGGCTCGTCTTAAGGGTTTGTCGGTCACGGCAGGCTCGGCGAAACGGGTAGGCCGCTTGAGATTGCGGGCAACCGCAGTCCTAGATGAATGGTCATCATTTTCATCCGCAAAGGTGAAAGTACAGAATTCGGCTTACAGGCCAACTCCGGTTTTTATATTTAACTGATTTTACCCGCCAGGGGGAATTTATACACTTTAGTTAATAACGGTAAGCTTCTAGAGGAGGTTGACGGTAAGATTATGACAAGTATCAGTGCCGGTGATCTGGCCGGTAACGAACGGCGTAAGTTTCCTCGGATCATACCCTCAATTGAAGAGCCGATTCTACTCAAAACTCAGGCCGGTCAGTTTCCCTTGATTGAGATCAGTGGCGGCGGCTGCCGCCTGCCGGTTGCCGCCCACGAAGTTATCCTTAAGTCGGCGGAGCAGCAGTTGTCGTTGCCGGGTTTAAGTCATCCCATAACGGTAAAACTGCGGCCGGTGGTTGTCCATTCGAAATCATTCGGGGTTGAGTTTGTCGGACTGAACAGTGAACTCCGGGAGCATATCTGCAGCTATGTCCGCTCTCGCGAACTGGAGATGGTGCGTCGTTTCTGTACCCGGGAAACTATGACTGCATCATAAAAAAAAAGGGCGCCCCTTTAAGGTTGCGCCCCGGCCGCAGGTTGTGCGGTTTGTCTGATTATCTCGAATCCTGTCTTTTAAGTATCAGCTTCAATTATCTCAACTTCAGAGTTGTCCCGATTTTTAAGCGTCTCTTTGGCCA
>JANTFH010000080.1 GCA_024763535.1 Thermodesulfobacteriota bacterium | reverse complement strand
TGTCGGCAAAAAAGTCAATCTGTCTGCCAAGTTTCTCCGGATGCCAATAATCATCAGAGTCCAGGAATGAAACATATTCCCCATCTGCATATTGAACCCCAAGATTTTTGGCATGAGAGACCCCTCGGTTTTCCTGATAAAAATACCGGCATTCAGCAAAACTTTCCACTACGGCCTGTGTATTATCCGTTGACCCATCATCTATGACGATAACTTCAAGATCGCCATACGTCTGATCAAAGATACTCTCCAAAGTTGTTCTTAAATAATTCGCACGCTGGTAAGTCGCGACTATAACACTGATCATAATATCACTGATACTTAGGTTTTCAATGTATCCTGTTTCGGAATATATTGACGGAATTTAAACTCTAAAAACTGCAACAACATATCAAAGTTGACCATTTTTATCCAAGAAGTTCTTAAAAGACGAATTCTGGAAAAATTGAATGACCTCATCATAATTTGATATAATTTCTTTATATGGTCTTGAATCAGTCTTGCAAAATTCACTGTTAACTGGACAGGGGTCAACCCCTAAATACCTGAATATTTTTTCTGCCGTTTCCTGGTGCCGTGAACTGTTCTCCAGCTCTTTTTCATACACCACCTTCAGGTATTCCCTGTCTTTCAGGCACAGATTTTCCCTTAAACACCACTGTTGACGATCGGACAATCCCTGCTGTAATAAAGAAATAGGCAAATGCACCTGATACTCCGGGTCGTCTTGTCCTTTTTTGGTATGCCAGGTTTTTGTCTGTTTCGCTATCTGAGCTGACACTACCTGACGAAGCAGGCCTTCTCTTTGTAAGTATATAATTTTCCAACCATCATCAGTCATTTTTTTTATTTTTTTGTGACTTTTTTTTAAATGATAAACAAAGAGCTTAAACCCATATACAACATTTCCTTTAGACAATTTGTATCGGTAGTTAAAAAATGGGTAAGGGTAATAACCAAGTACTTTACACATAAACTCCGATGGCATGTACCCCCAGTCATATTGCAATAATTCACCTTCGCATTGGATTTCAGGATGACAATTTATCAAATCGACAAGCAAGGTACTTCCAGTTCTAGATTGCCCTAAAACAATAAATTTTTTTGTCTTATTCATTACACAAAGCAGTTATCTTTATCCTTTCAGAATTATTTTACAAGATATTCACCACTAACTTCAACTATCTCTGACAAAACAGCAAAATTTACTACTAGGTAGTTGCAAAATGTGAGCGTTGAACACTGGTGTTGCTGATTGTCTGGATGAAATTAATAGTTGGAATTTGAAAATGTTTTGGTTGGCTTGAAAGTGAAGGAGGGGATGTTGCTTTAGACAACGTCCCCTCTTTCACTTTCAAGCACAGTTTATTGATACTTTATTTCAGATTGTAAAAAACATCTTTGCCGAGATAGGCGCTCTGGTTGTCGAGTTCGCGCTCGATTCGTAAGAGCTGATTGTATTTGCAGATCCTGTCGGTACGGCAGACCGAGCCGGTTTTGATCTGACCGGTATTCAAGGCGACCACGAGATCGGCGATGGTGGAGTCTTCGGTTTCACCGGAACGGTGGGAGACGACGGCGGTATAGCCGGCTTTTTTGGCCATGGCCACGGTCTCCAGGGTTTCGGTCAGGGTACCGATCTGATTGAGTTTGATCAGGATTGAGTTGGCCGAACCTTCATTAATGCCGCGCTCAAGCCGAATGGGGTTGGTGACGAAGATGTCATCGCCGACAACCTGGATCTTATCGCCGAGTTTATCCATCATCAGCTTCCAGCCTTCCCAGTCATCTTCGCCGTGGCCGTCTTCGATTGAGATAATCGGATATTTGGCTACCATATCAGCGTAGAAATCGACCAGTTCCGCGCTGCTTAACGACTTTCCTTCCGCTTTGAGATTATATTTCCCGTCCTCATAAAAAGAGCTGGCCGCCGAATCGATGGCAATCATGATATTCTCACCGGCCTGATAACCGGCTTTGCTGATCGCTTCAACAATCAGCTGGAAGGGCTCTTCGTTCGATTTCAGACTCGGGGCGAAGCCGCCTTCGTCACCGACCGAGGTGTTGTAGCCTTTTTCCTTGAGCACTTTTTTCAGGGAGTGAAAGGTCTCCGCGCCCATGCGCAGGGCTTCGGCAAAATTTGCGGCCCCGACCGGCATGATCATAAACTCCTGAATATCAACGTTGTTGTCGGCATGTTCGCCGCCGTTCAAGATATTCATCATCGGTACCGGCAGCAGATGAGCGTTGATGCCGCCGATATACTGATAGAGGGGCAGGCCGACAACTTCAGCTGCGGCTTTGGCGGTGGCGATGGAGACCCCGAGCATCGCGTTGGCCCCGAGACGGCCCTTATTTTCAGTGCCGTCGAGCTCAATCAGGGTCTGATCAAGCTCCCGCTGCCGGGTGGCTTCGAAACCGATGATGCGGTCGGCAATTTCACCGTTGACATTCTCGACCGCCTGAGTCACTCCTTTACCGAGAAAGCGTTCCGGGTCGCCGTCTCTTAATTCGACGGCTTCATGAATTCCGGTTGAGGCTCCGGAAGGGATTGCGGCCCGGCCGACAATGCCGCTTTCCAGGGTGACTTCAACTTCGACCGTCGGATTCCCGCGTGAATCAAGAATTTCCAGAGCTTCGACATCTACGATAAACGACATTTTTTTCTCCTTAAGAGGTGAAGGAACTGAGGGTTAATCAGTTTCCGGTTGCAGAAATTACGGCAGTTACTGCCGCGGTTTATTTGTCAAAAAACTTTTTATTTAGCCAGCTTGAAACTTTTTACAATTGCATCGGCTTTGCATCTTTTTAGAAACAGGTTCCTTTGGCGACGACAACCACGCCTCCGGGAGAGACTATAAATCGCCGACGATCCTCAGCCGGGTTGTAACCAATCTCCGTGCCCGGCGGGATGCTGACATCTTTATCAATGATAGTGTTGCGGATTCTGGCTTTACGGCCGATTTCGACATTGTGCATCAGGATCGATTTGTGAACCTGAGCAAAACTGTTTATTCTGACTCCGGGAGAGAGCACAGAATTTTCAACCAGGCCGCCGCTGATGATGACCCCGTTGCAGACGAGTGAGTCCAGAGCCTTACCGACCCGCTCCTCCCGGACGTTGGCAAAAACAAATTTCGCCGGCGGCATTTGCGACTGATAAGTTCGCAGCGGCCATTCAGAGTCGTATAAATTGAATTCAGGATCGACCCCGGCCAGACTGATATTGGCCTCCCAGAAGGCGTCAATGGTACCTACATCGCGCCAGTAGGCGGCATCTTTCTTATCACTGTCGGAGCCGAAGGGGTAGGCGAAGACCGGAGCTTTGGGGTAGAGATTCGGGATAATATCGTTGCCGAAATCGTGACTGCTGTCAGGATTATCGGCATCCGCTTCCAGAAGTTTTTTCATCAGTTCAAAATCGAAGATATATATACCCATTGAAGCGTAGGCTTTATCAGGTTTTCCGGGGATGCATTCGGGTTTTTCCGGTTTCTCCTGAAAACCGACAACCTGCTGTTTTTCATCTACCTTGAGGATGCCGAGGCCGTGGGCATCGGCCTTGTCAACGGTGATCGCCGAGATTGTTAAAGCGGCATTGTTGGCTTTATGGAAATCGAGCATTTTGCCGTAGTCCATCTTGTAGATGTGATCTCCGGCGAGAACCAGAATGTATTTGGGTTTGATGATGTCTATGGAGTAGAGGTTCTGGTAGATAGCATCAGCCGTACCCTGATACCATTGTTCTCCGACCCGCATCTGCGGTGGAATCTCATAAATAAATTCACCGAGTTCCGGGTTGAAAATACTCCAGCCTGCGGCCAGATGGCGGGAGGCGGAACCCGATTTATACTGGGTCAGGACGATGATTTTGCGGATATGGGAGTTTAAGCAGTTGCTGAGGGTGAAGTCGATGATCCGGTATTGACCGGCGAAAGGTACCGCAGGTTTGGCCCGATCCTGAGTCAATGGGGTCAGGCGTTTGCCCTCGCCTCCGGCCAGAACCACCGCCAGCAGGTCATTCAGCATGCTTTAATCTCCTTGACTCACTTATTCTGCATAAGAAAACGAACCGAGGAATTTACTAGCAAAGCGGCAACTAAATTGCAAGGTAGAAATGCGGTTTTTTAATTTCTCATTCCGGCCATAAGGCGTTTCGGCCGTAAGATCAGATCCAGAGCGTCAAGCGGAGAGTTAACTACCAGGTCGGCGGCCGTAAGTGAAAGGTTGTGTGCTCCTTCCCGGCCGATGATGCAGATGCCGACGGCGGCCTCTTTGAGCATCAGATGATCGTTGTAGCCGTTGCCGATGGCGATATGCTTTGGCGGGCCCAGTTTTTTCAGAAAATTAAGTTTGGCGGCCGCTGCCGGGACTCCGGCTTCCATGGTTACCAGTTCAACCGGCAGCAGCGCGAAGGTATCCGCCGCTGTGCCGAAGGTATCCGCCGTCATCACGTAGATCTTGACGATCTCCGCCAGTTTTTTAAGCGCTTTGGCAACCTCCGCACTTAATATGCCGTCACAGGTCAAGGTCCCGTTCATATCGCAGAGAACGCCGCTGATATCAAGCTTTTTGCGGCCGGGGATCGCAAGATTTAGGCTCAAACCACTCCTCCTGTCGGGGTGCAGATTCTGGCCATGATGTAGTTATGGGCTGCGTTGCGCAGGGCCTCCGGGCCCATCAGCGAACAGTGGACTTTCTCCTCCGGCAGTCCGCCGAGACGCTCGGCTACCTGGTCGCCGGTGATCATCATCGCGTCATCCAAAGATTTGCCGGTGATCATTTCGGTAAAGGCGCTGGTGGTGGCAATCGCGTAGGGACAGCCGGCAACCATGGCCGTCGCCTTGATGATGGTGTCATTTTCAAGTTTGAGATAAAGCTCAATATAGTCGCCGCAGCCGGGGTCGCCGCCTTTGCCCAGGACGGTGGCGTCAGGCATAACCTCAAGGTTGGTCTGTTTCTGAAAATACTCTTTTATAATCTCGTTCAAGGTTCACTCTCTTCTCAATTTTATGACTTATTATGGATAGTATGAATTTACAACTTAAAGTTATCTTACTTCAAGAGTCCGGCAAACTTTGTGCCTTTGCGTCTTTGCGGGAAGCCGTTTTCAGTCTCCCGCAAAGACGCAAAGGCGCAGAGAAAAACCGCAATGTAAACAGCCTTCAGCTTCTTTTTCCCCAAATTTCGATCGGGAGCGCTAAATAGCATAAAAAACAGCCGGAGCCCAGAGAAAAACATAGTAGGTTACTGATTTTGTCTGGTGAAAATTATGCCTTCATAAAACTCTAGGGATATCTGGTATTTTTCGGGAACGTCTGGTGAAATTTCGTCGTTTTTCCCAGCGATTGGAGCCCATAAAAATTGCTGCTGTTTGAGTGCGGCAGCACGAGTTCAGCAATTTGGGCGCAATGAGCGCTGGAAAAACAGAAATTGAGCCTAAGAAGTGGAAGAAAATTACCGGATATTCCGGGTTACGATATAGACGTTTCAGTCGTTGGTCTGAAAGTAGCGTTCTCCGCTATGTTCAAGGGACTTTATTTCGCCTTTGTCGAGCAGTAAATCCAGGATTTTCACAACCTCAACCGGCTTTAATCCAAGGGCGTTTTTAAGATCCTCGGCGGTACAGGGCCGGCGTTTCAGGGTCGCGAGAATAGTTTCGGTGGTTTTTTCAATGGCACTATCGTTTTGTCGACTTTGTTTGAAAGGGGCGATAATCTCGGCCCCGGCACCGAAACGGGGTCGGAGTTCTTTGAGAAAATCCTGGGTTACTGCCTGGGCCTGGGCCAGAGCGCCGGGGCGAACCACTGTATTCAACTGAACCCGATCCGGGCGGATGGCCGCGGCCGCCTGAACCAGCCGCTCAATCTCCTCTTCGTTGTCGTTAATTCCCTGACATAAAAGGATCTCAAGCCAGATTTGACCCGAATATTCTCGGCGCAGCGCTTTCAGGCCGGAGATTATCTGATGACTCGAAAGTCCGGCTGCGGGCCGGTTCAGGGTGTGGAAAAGCTCTTCCGAGACGACATCCAGTGACGGAAGAATAAGATCCAGATCAAGTACTTCCCGACGCACTGCCGGGTCACTGAACAGGGTGCCGTTGGTCAGCAGGGCGATCGGCGTTTTAGTTAACCTCCGCAGTTGTTCGATGACTTGAGGCAGGGCCGTATTCAGGGTCGGTTCACCGGATCCCGAGAGCGTGATGTAGTCGATCTTCCGGGCGGCGCTGTCGGCGGCAAAAAAGCTGTTGATCTCCTGCTCAAGTTCGGCAAAGGTAACATATTCAGCCCGCTGGTTGACCGGGCTTGCGGTTTTGCCGAGTTCGCAGTAGATGCAGTCTAGAGTGCAGGTCTTAAAGGGAACCAGGTCAATGCCGAGTGAAAGCCCGAGCCGCCGCGAAGGTACCGGACCGAAGATATGAGAAGCCATAGTTGTTTAATTAAAAGCTGTACGTTGCAAGAAATTTCGTTACGTGAGACTTAAAGCTTAAAGCTTAAAGCTCTAAACTCACCCTTCCCCACATCTCTTTGACAATCTGGCTGATTCGACCGCAGTCATATTCGACCACACTCCGGCGGGCGACCTGAGCCTGATTGACCACCGGATCAAGCGGTATTTCACCGACCAGTTCCAGATGGTGAAGAGAGCAGTAATCGCGAATCTTCTGGGTGTTGATTAGATTCAGATCGTAGCGGTTGACACAGACCAGAGCGGGGATGTCGAAATGGTTGCAGAGGCCGTGAACCCGTTCCATATCGTGAATCCCCGAAAGCGTCGGTTCGGTGACGATCAGTACCAGATCAACCCCGGTAATTGCCGCGGTTACGGGACAGCCGATCCCTGGCGGGCCGTCGTTGATGAGCAGTTCCAGTTCATCTTTTTCCGCCAGAAGTTTAGCCTGGCGGCGGACTAAAGAGACCAGCTTTCCGGAGTTGTCCTCGCCGATGCCGAGCCGGGCGTGGACCATCTTGCCGGTTCGGGTGGCCGAGATAAACCAGCGGCCGTTTACGGTGTCGACCATCGATATCGCTTTTTCCGGACAGGCCCAGGCACAGAGGGCACAGCAGTCACAGGCGAATTCGTTAATGGTATGGCCTGCGGCCTTGGAAAAATCGATCGCACCATAGCGGCAGAGACGCAGACATTCACCGCATTCGCTGCATTTGTCTTTGTTTATCTGCGGCGCCCGGCCGCCGACAAAATCGTTGCCGGAGAGCTCTTTCGGTGTCAGGATCAGGTGCAGATCAGCAGCATCAACATCGCAGTCGGCCAGAACCTTGTTTTCAGCCAGGGTGGCAAAGGCCGCGGTCACCGTGGTTTTCCCGGTCCCGCCCTTGCCGCTGATGATAGTTAGTTCCTTCATTTTGCAACCTCCGCGACAATTTGTTGGTAGAGCTGCTGAAAACTTTTGCGCAGTTTCTCACTATGATGAACGGCCGCCTCCCCTTTTGAGTAGGCAAAGGCCAGATCGCGGTCGAAAGGAATTTCAAGCAGAATCGGGATATTTTCCCGTTGGCAGTAGTTACGAATCTCTTCATCGCCGCTGTCGGAGCGGTTGACAACGATGCCGCAGGGGATTTTCAGCTGGCGGGCGACGCCGACGGCCAGTTCCAGATCATTCAGACCGAACGGGGTCGGTTCCGTGACAAAGAGGCAGAAGTCACTGCCGATCAGAGTCTGAACCATGGGGCAGGAGGTGCCCGGCGGGGAGTCCATGATGGTAAAGCAGTCATTATCGATCAGCTGCTTTACGTTTTTGATAATCGGCGGGGTCAGCGGATTGCCGATTCTGGTAACCCCGTGGCCGAAGATAAATTTCTCCCCATTGACGGCGCGGGCGCTTCCCTGTTCGAGTCGACCGATAACCTTGCCGGTTTCGGAGATGGCTTTTTCCGGACAGACAAACGAGCAGGTGCCGCAGCCGTGACAGAGATCGGCGAAGACCATCACTTTTTCACTGATTACGGCCAGAGCGTTAAATTCACAGGCCTCAGCACAGAGCCCGCAGAGGGAGCAGAGCTTCTCGTCTACCTGCGGAATGGGCAGGGTGACGTCGGTTTTCTTCTCGATTTCGGGTTTGAGAAAGAGATGACCATTGGGCTCTTCGACGTCGCAGTCAAGATATTGCGCGGCGGGCGCGACCAGGGCCAGATTGGTGGCAATCGTGGTTTTCCCGGTTCCGCCCTTGCCGCTGGCAATAGCGATAATCATGGTTTAAGGCCTCGACCCCGGCCGCGGCCGCCGTTACCCCGGCCCAAACCCTGTCCCTGGCCGCCGCCGCGGGGCAGACCGCCGCGTCCGCGTCCGTAGACTACGGGGTCGGCGTTATTTCCGGCTCCGGCGGGTTGCGGCTCGTCAGGGTTGATTTTTCGCAGTTGATCGTTAAAGTTGGAGTCATTTGCACGGTTTTCCGCCGGGCGGCAGTTACCGAGTCCTCGACCGGTCTTTGGGCCTTCGTTCTGGGGCCCTTTTCCATTTAATCCAGGCATGATTTCCTCCTTTGTTAAAATTGTTGTATCTATTCAGCCAAATTAATGTCTCCCGTTTTTTTAGGGGGGGACGGGGGTGGTTTTTCTTAAGCGGTTGCGGAAATGATTTCGTCGTTTTTCCCAACGAGCTAGAGCCCATAAGCATTGCAACTGTCTGAGCGAA
>JANTFH010000079.1 GCA_024763535.1 Thermodesulfobacteriota bacterium | reverse complement strand
TCAGGAAAACGTTGCGGCTGCAGGCATCCATGCAGGGATTCGGGCAGACCTTGCCGCAGACGGTTGCCGGCAGCGGCGAATATTCGAGCACCAATTCCAGCATCTCTTCGAGCCGGCCTTCGCGTATCAGCCGGGTACGGGTCTGGGTCGGAATTCCGGTCGGGCAGTTGTAGGTACAGGGTGCGGTAAAACGATCATTATCCCAACTCGGATAGAAACGGCGGTCCTCACCGTAGGCAATGTATGGTAAAATAGTGCGGTTTTCAACCGGCAGAAGCTCGCCGACAATCCCGCCTTTACCGACCCCCTGATCCCAGACTTCGAGACGGAATTTGTCCATTGCCAGGCGGCTGCCGCCGAGGCTGTTGCGCTCTTCCGGGGTTAGAGCGACGAGCTTATTCCAGTCGCTGCGGTTTGCGGTCAGCTCTTCAAGATATGGCAAACGGTCGATCGCTTCAAGGTAGGGCTGCATATTGGCGGTCAGCCACTCCCAGTCCTGGTCGGTTAATTCCTCAAGCCGGCTGTCTTTGGTACTGTAATCTGTAACCGTACCGCGCACATAGATCGTACCGCCGACCATGCCGACGCAGGGACGGTAGCCGAGAATCGAATCGGGGTGACGGGGGTTAACGCCGCAGACGACGGCAATGCCGCCGGCCTTGAATTCGGCAAAGGAGTCACCGACGTCACGGAAGTACCAGGACTCAAGCGGGGCGAAACGCGGATTAAATTTGGTCATGGTGTCACAACGGGCGCCGCCGCCGCCCTGGACATAAAGTTTACCCTGGGCTCCGGCATTGTGAGCACCGTTGGCGACATCGCCTAAAACCGTGATCTCAGCGCCGCAGTTGAGCCAGCCGACATCGTCGGAACAGGAGCCGTTGATGGTGATTCTGGTACCCATCATACCCATGCTGCCAACCCGCTGACCCGACGTTCCGTCAATGACTATTTCTTTCTCTTCCGGGGTCGGCCAGAGCCGTCCGCCAATGCCGTGCTGGCCGTCGGCAATGATGCGCAGTTGCCGCTCACCGTTTTTTACGGCAGCCTGAATCTGCTCTTCCAATTCTTTGGAAGGAACCCTCTGATTATCTACAATACCATTAATTTCGTACATTTTTTGACCTGAATATAGATATTTACAGCAATTTTTTGATTGCAGTTATAATTTAACGATAACCGGATAATCTCTCCTAGCTGGCGAATTTGATCTGAAGTTGATCCGCAATCGCTTTATCATTGATACTGAGACCGTCGGACATACCAATCGGCAGCTGCGTGCTGCGGCCCATCGGCGCGAAGATCTTTTTCAGTTCAGTGTCCGCCGCCTTGAAAACATCGACGACTCTTTCCGCCACTTTGTCAGGATCAAGCCGCCGGTAGAGACGGGCGTCCTGAGTGGTGATGCCTTTGGGACAGCGGCCGACATTACAGAGGTTGCAGCGATTATATTCATCGCCGAGGCAGCCGGCGGCCGCCTGCATTATATATTTACCGCAATCAACTCCGGAGGCACCGAGCATGATCAGAGCTGCGGCATTGGCGGCCAAAGAGCCGGTTTTGCCAACCCCGCCGGCGGCAAAGAGCGGCAGCTCATTCTGTTTGCCGATTTTAACCAGATTAAGGTAGCATTCGCGCAAGTTGGAGGCAATCGGGTGGCCCATTTTGTCAACCGAGACATTGTAGGCCGCGCCGGTGCCGCCATCTTCGCCGTCGATGGTTAAAGCTGCGGCAAAGGGATTTCGCGCGAGATTATTCAAAACCGCGGTTGCCGTCTGTGAGCCGGAGATTTTGGGATAGACCGGTACCCGGAAACCGAAAGCCATTGACATTGAAGTGATCATCTTGGCGACCGCTTCTTCAATCGAGTATTTGGTCTGATGGGTTGGTGGTGAGGCCAGATCAACCCGCATCGGTACACCCCGAACCTTGGAAATCAGATCCAGTACCTTAAAGGCCATAAGGAGGCCACCGTCACCGGGTTTGGCGCCCTGGCCGTATTTAATCTCAATCGCGGCCGGGTCTTCCTGCATATCCGGGATCGCGTGGATAATTTCATCCCAGCCGAAGTAACCGGAGGCGATCTGGAGAATGAAATATTTAAGAAAACGGGATTTCAAAAGCCGTGACGGCATGCCCCCTTCACCGGTACACATAACCACCGGGATATTCTCGACTTCATTGAGATAGGCAACCCCCATCGCCAGACCTTCCCACATATGCGGGGAGAGGGCGCCGAATGACATGCCGCCGATGCGGATCGGGAAGATCTCCCGGGTCGGCGGAATGAATGCCATTTCATCGAGACCCAACTCATCATCCTTGATTGTCAGCGGCATATTCTCAGGGGCGAGATTACGGCCGAGCAGGGTGCGGATGTGAAACTCGTGCCGGCCGGCATCTAAAGCCGGGTCGGTAAGCATTGAGATACGGCTAAACTGAAGTTTATCCATGGTCGAGGTTTCGGTGCTGTTACGCCGGCCGCCGCGTTTGTGCGGAACTCCGCCCTGATTTTTATGAAAGGCAAACTTGTTTACAGGGTTGTATTCCGGAAAAATCGCGTCATTGGGGCAGACCTGCGAACAGACGCCGCAGCCGACACAGTAACGCTCAATATCGGTAACCTGCTTGATACCCTGACTGACCTGACGGACACTCTGGGGCAGGGGCAAGGGCCCCTCCGAGGTTACGACCCGCTGCACGGTTACCGACGGCTCAATCGCCTTCTGTGGGCAGACCGTAGTACATTGGCCGCAGCGGGTACATTTGTTGGCATCCCACTGGATTATATAAGGCAGCTCTTTTAAGGTCAGTTGACCGTTGACATCGAGCCGTTCTTTTGATTCCATATTTTGATCTCCTTGGCATCTTTATTGATCATCACCATATCGTATTTCATGGGGAAAACATCTTTACTGCGATCACGTTCAGGGATTACGGCATCGACCCCGCAGACTTCCGACATCAGCGCGTATTTGCCGGGAACGCCGCCAACCACGCCGGGGCGCAGTTTCTTGGCATCCTGAACCATAAAAATCGTACCGTCAATATCGGTACCAATAACGCAGTTAGGACCGTCGATGGTTAAGGGTCGCAAGACCCGTTTGATCAGCTCAATCGCTTTTCTATCAGTACGCTCAGTCATCTCCCGGTCAAAAAGCGGGGTGATAACGTCTTTGTAATATTTCAGGGGGAAGCCGAGCTGTTTGCGCATATAATGGAGGATATGGCAGAAGACTTCGCTGTCGCTGCGATAGCCGACATAGCCGGGCAGGCCGCGGCCGGTGAGGAATTCACGAATCGGGATAAAGGCCGTATTTTCGCCATTGGTCATCGTCGAATAACCTTCGAGAAAGAAGGGATGACAGGCGTAGAGGTTGATGGCGTAGTTGGTGTTCTGCCGCCCTTGGGCAAGAATGTTCTTAGCCAGCAGGGATTTTTGCTCAAGCCCGAAAAAGATGCCGACATCAAGCGGATCGCCTACCTCTTTCAGGGTGATCAGATCGGGCCAGAAAGAGAAGACGGTAATCGATTCATCCTCCATGCCCATCTCCCGCAAATCCAGACGGGTCTGGGCCAGGAGATCAAATTTAACCTTTTCGCCGGCGGCTTCGGCCCAGTCCGGGTATTCGTAAGCCCGGGCAAAATAGAACCCCCGGGATCTGATCCCGCTTCCCGTCTCATTGATCTCTGGATCCCAGAGGTATTTGGTTTTGAAGCCTAAGCTGACCATGTACTCATCCATGGTCTTTAAGCCCTCTTCACTGCAGATGCCGGAGAGGATCGGGAACTCTTTTAAATTCTCGAATTCCCCCCCTAAATCACGCAGAACCAGCCCGAGGCCGGAACCGTCATGCCCCTCCTTCATCGTTTCCAGGGCCATGATGTTTTCCATCGGGGAAAAGTAACTATCTGAAATTATGGCACTTAGCCGACACATCTTAATAATCTCCTTGGCAATAATGACTTAAATATAATTTGCCGGTGCAAAAAAAAGAGCAACTCTTATAGTGGTTTTAGCAGGTTTTGTCAATCACTGTAAATGTCTCGGATATTACTTTTCCCTATCTACTCTACGGAGCCGTTAAGCAGACTGTGGACATAGAGATTTCGCGGGTCGCGGTTGTTGTAAAAAAAGAGTTCCGGGTACTCCAATTTGCTGGTCAGCGAGGCATAGGCGTCGGGTATAAACCGGGCCATGATTGAGCTTCTTAAATGCAGACGTGAGTTGAGAAGGTCGGCTATCATACTGGAACTGTCTGTCTCATCCGGGATATAGACAGCATCGTCTCGGTTTAATCCGACCCGGGCCGCAGCTGAACCTACCGCATCGGCAAGAGAACCGAGGTGATCAACCAGCCCCAGGTCCTTGGCCCGGCGGCCGCTGAAAACCCGGCCTCCGGCCAGTTTCTCAACCTCCATCAGACTTAAGCGGCGGCCTCCGGCGACAATCTCCAGGAAACGCCGGTAACCCCGGTTTACACTGAGTTGTATCGCCCGGGCCTGGCGGGGTTGCAGGGGGCGGCTCAGGCTGCGTCTTGCGATTGCCGGATGGGTACTGACGCCGTCACTGTTAATGCCGATTTCCGCCAGACTTTCTTCGAAGGTCGGCCAGGCTCCGAAGACTCCAATGGAGCCTGTCAGGGTGGTGGGTTCAGCCCAGATCTCATCGGCATCAGCCGAGATCCAGTAGGCTCCGGAAGCGGCCAGACGGCCCATGGAAATAACCACCGGTTTACCGCTCTTTTTAAGCTGCAGGATCTCCTGACGGATTATCTCCGAAGCGGTCATACTGCCGCCGCCGGAATCAATCCGCAGGACCACGGCTTTTATGGCGGGGTCGCTGCGGGCCTGGCGCAGTTTGCGGCTTAAACTTTCGGCTCCGATTTTAGATCCGGGCCGGCGGCCCGGAACAATATCGCCGCTGGCTGTAATAATGGCAATTCGGGCGGAAGTTGGTGGGTTCTGATACGATTTTTCAATCAGCTGACTGTAGTCAAGCCAGTTTATCTGAGCAAAATCATCTTCGTTATCAGCCGCCGGGCCGGTCAGATTCGCGATATACGCCCGGGCCTGCGGTCTGGTCAGAAGACGGTCGACAAGTCCGGTATGCAGAGCCGTATCGGCGGCGCTACCGTTATTTTCAGCAAGATAACGGTCATAGTTGTTGATATAGTCATTCAGCTTTTCCGCAGTCAGCTGCGGCCGGTTTGCCAATATAACCTGACTGCTGCTGCGCCAGAGGTCGTTAAGCCAGCTGCGGTTGGCATTGCGGGCCGCAATCGACATGTCGTTACGGATGAATGGTTCGAGGGCTGACTTGTATTCACCGGCCCGGAAAAGGTTGAAGTTTACTTTAAGTTTATCCAGGGTCTGTTTGCCATAAAGGCGGTAGCGGGAAAAGCCTTCAAGTTCAACTCCGCCGATCGGGTTGAGGATGATCTCATCGGCCCGGCAAGCCAGCAGATAGTGGCTCTGAGTGAAATTGTCGGCGCAGGCGATAACTTTTTTACCGCCTTTTCGGAAACGTTCCAGGGCGTTGCCGATAGTTATGCTCTGACTCTGATTTATCTGATCCAGTTGGTTCAGATCCAACACCAGCAGCGTAACTCTGGGATCTTCAGCTGCGGCCGCAATGACATCCAGGATATCCTGCAGCGGGCTGTTCCGGATCTCCTTGATCTCCTGCTGCAGAAGTTTCTGCCAGGGGTTGGTGAGCGGCGCGGTTTCAGTTATATTTCCGCTCGGCGCCAGCCGCAGGGCGGCGTGCTCCGGCATAGAGATGGTCTCCTGACCGAACCAGCCGACAGCCAGAATCAGCAGCAGCAGAATCAGAATCAGGTTGGCGATAACCCCGCGGCTAAAATTTATAAGTCGCCAGAAAAGTTTAATAATGGTGGTGATAAATGTAAAGAAGAGACGCATGGTTAACCAGTGAAAAGGATGTTTTTAAGGAAGATATTTCTGCAGATATTTGTTGTCTGGTGGATCAGTTGCAGTCAATACCTTTAATAATGGTAATAAGTCAAGTTGCAAAAAAATAATCTTCGTTTTTTTGCAATCTCATCTTGACAAATGTAATTTAGTCGGGTTTACTTGAATCTAGATAGTTTAAGTTGTTTTTTTAATTAAAACAGGTGTGAAAGGGGTGATGATGTTGATTAAGACAGTTCTGGCGTTAACCGATGGTTCGAAAAACAGTCGCAGTGCACTGCGTTACGCGGTGGAGATATGTCGTAATTTTGAAGCTTCGCTGCACATAATTTCAGTGGTGGAAGATATGCCCTCCTATATTAACCTTGAGGTCGGGGCTGAATTTATGGCAAAAATTCAGGAGACCATCAAGAGTGAAGTGGTAAGTTGCTCCGGTTACTGTGAAACCTCGGGGATTAGCTGCACCGGCGTAATCCGCCATGGGGTACCTTATGAAGAGATTGTCGCTTATGCCGAAGAGATCGATGCCGACCTTATCGTTCTGTCCACACACGGTCATACGGGCCTGTCGCACATTCTTTTAGGCAGTGTCGCGGAAAAGATCGTTCGGCATGCCCCCTGCCCGGTTCTGACCACCCGGCTTGATACCAAGGGTTGGGAGATCCCCGAATGTAAAGATTCGGTTGCGACAAATCTGATTTAAGAAGGAGTCTTCAGGATTAATCCCTGCGGGTCACAGCGTTCGCGTAAGATCCTGAGTTCATGAGCGGTCGGTGGCGTAAATTCTTCGGCCCGCTCTGAATCCAGGTCAAAACCGGTCTCCGCCTGAATCTCTGCGGAGGTGATGCCGGGGTAGGTCGCGGCCAGATACATTCTCTTGCTGTTCCGGTCAAAACGCATGACTCCCAGATTAGTGATTACCGCTGCCGGGCCGCCCGGCGGCAGGCCGGCTTTTTTGCGGCCGGCGGGGCCGTCAATCCAGCCGGGGCTGGTGAAATAGTCGAGTTTCTTGACAAATTTACGTTTTTCATGCTGCATAAAAATGATTGTCCGGTTGACGAAACTGGCGACATCACAGGCCCCGCCGCTACCGGAAAAACGGACATCAGGCTGCCGGTAGTCGCCGATTGCGGTTGAGTTGAGATTGCCGTAGATATCGATCTGGGCGGCGCCTAGAATGCCGACCACCCGGCTGCCGGTGAAACGGTTCTGCATGGTCGCGAAGGCCTCCGCCAGACCGCCGTTGACCGCGGTTTTATACATTACCCGGGAGTCGGCAACCGCCAGCGGTAGCTCTTCAAGTTTTGCGTCAATGGCCCCGGTTTCGAAAAATATGGTACTCAAAGGGGCGTTGATGTTTTTCGCGGCCATGGCTGCCAGCATTGAGATACCGGTGCCGCAAAAGACAATGTCTCCGTTTTTAACCTCCCGGGCGGCGGCAATCGCCATCATCTCCCGATTACTGTATTTATATCTATCTTTTTCGGGCATGATTTTCTACTCTCCGCTTCGTTTCAGAGCTTTAGCGTAACCGGTTTCAGGGTCGGCAATCAGCTTTTTCAGCTGCTCCGAATTCGTTTGCGCTATAAATTCCCGATGATCCTTTAGATTAAAAACTTTTTCTTCAAGATAGGTTCGATATCTAAACTCGTCCGCGGCGGCGGCCCGATAACGGTTCAGGTGGTCGGGGTCATAATCGTAATGCCGGTAGCAGGCGGTGGGGTAGGCGCCCCAGGGGATATGGATTACGGCGTCAACATTAAGAAAAGATATCTGATTACGATCCGGCTCCTGCCGCATAAACTCCTCTTCAACCAGTTCTTCACAGGTTATAATCAGGTGCCGGGCGGCTTTGGCCTGTTCCACGTCAGCAAAGGTTAAGCCTTGAATCCGGGCGTTACCGCGCTTATCAGCCTGCTGGACATGGATGATGGTGACATCGGGGTTGATGGCCGGCACCAGCACCAGTTTCGGCGTTTCACTCCAGTTGCCGAAGGGATTATCTATGATAGCCAGTTTTCGGTCTGGTAATTTCTCATCCGCCGTCCGCAGATCTTCTGAAAAGCCCCATTTTTTGATGATATCGGTGCCCAGGCCCGAGCGGGTCGGCAGGAAGGGCACACCCATAGCCCCGGCCATAAAGCGCAGGGTCATCTGGAAGTTGGAGTAATCTTCAACCTCCAGTGTGCCGTTTTCCACCGCCTTGCGGAAGCGGATACAGGTCGGCGCGAAACGGCCGCTGCCGGCATAGGCGATCTCCAGGCGTTTGACACAGCCGCCGCCGATAAGTTCATCGACTCCCTGGCCGTTGGAGTGGGCGTAGAGATGCAGCTCTTTTTTCCGCTGCCGGATAACCTCATAGACCGCCGCCATCGGGTTGCGATTGATCGTAAACCCACCGATACTCAAATGGCAGCCGTCCGGCACCAGTAAATTTATTGCCCGGTCAAGGGTTGTAACTTTATCGTCTCGTGAGTTCATTTTTTTTCAGGATACCTTTTTATCTGCGGGGTCGGAGCGGACGGATTGCTTAAATTGAACGCGATCAAAGGTCGAGGAGTTGTTTTTTACGATAGACGGTGCCCTGGAAAACAGCTACCAGATCATCACTTTCATCCTTAACTTCGACACTGTAGGTTGCCAGTTTTGGATTTAGGGAAACCTCCCGGGCTTCGGCCGTAAGAGTGCCCCGATTGGTGGCCTTGAGGAAAGAGATCGTGGCGCTGACGCCGACGGCAACACTGCCGTGAGAATTTGAGGCCACGGCAAAAGCAAGATCGGCCAGCGTGAAAACGGCACCACCGTGGGTGATGTCTACGCCGTTTAG
>JANTFH010000078.1 GCA_024763535.1 Thermodesulfobacteriota bacterium | reverse complement strand
GACCTCGATTACCGGATACCAGGCTTCATAAAGTTCATCCTCGGAGGCCTTCTCCTGAATCATTGTGAGGCGTTCATACAGGTTCTGTAAAAAAATCTGTCGGTTTTCCGGAGTTTGCTGGGCGAGCTCGTTAAGAGTGCGGTTGCAGCTCTTTTTGATCGCCTCGGCGAAAGCTGTTTCCCCAAGAACTCTCCCTATTTTACTCTCCATCTCCCGGCTCCAGTCGGCCGGCCCCAGGTCGTCTTTACCGGAGTCCGCCGGATCAACGACCAGGTAGGCTTCGTAGGTGCCGCCGAAATGGCTGTTTAAGATGCGATCAGCGATCCGGATCGGGTGGCTTTTCGTGAACCATTTAACCGGGTTATCATTAATCTGAATCTTACTGATACCGTAGCCGGCGATGCCCAGCAGGATAACACAGCTTATGACAATCAGTTTTGCCTGGGCGAAGGTGAAACGGCTCATCCAGGCCAGCAGGCGGTGGGTTATGGAGTTGCTACTCTCGTCACCTTGGGCTTGGCCGAAACTGGCCAGACTGCTCTCTTTTAAAAGCATGACGTAGGCAGGGACAAAAGTCATGGTTAGAAACCATGCCAGGATAATCCCGAAGGCGACAAAAAGACCGAAAACCCGAACCGGCGGGATCGGCGTCAGGGTCAGAGAGAGAAAACCGGCTGCCGATGTCAAAGAGGTGTAGAGCATCGGCGCAAAAAGTTTGCCGATAACCTCTTTGATGGTCTTCTCACGATCTCGGGTTTTCTGGTATTGATCGAAAAATTCAGAGAGTATATGAATGCTGTCAACCACAGCTATCGGCATCAGAAAGATCGGGATCATCGAACTCATGATATGGAGGGTGTTGCCGCTGCCGATCAAAAACCCCATCGTGCAGAGCACCGAAACCATGGCGATGATCATCGGCGCGAAAATCAATTTCATCTGGCGAAAGAAAAAAAGCATCAGGAGGAAGATAAGGAGCATGGCGACCGGGGCTGAGATTGCCATCTGGATAAACATTTCAACCCCGAAGGTGTCTTCAGCCACCGGCAGGCCGGTGATATGGTAGGCTTCGTCACCTTGGGAATCAGCGATCTTTTTTTCGAGCTCTTTTTTGATCCGGTAAGCCATATCTTTACTGGAGATCGGGATGTAGATGGCCAGGGCGCGACCGTCTTCGGAGACCAGGGTGCCGTTTAATAGCGGGTTGGCCTGGGCCAGGCGGCGTATCTCGGCCGCCGCCTCGCGGGTGGTTGGTGTTTCCTGCATGAGCCAGGAGAATTTAACCGCTCCCGGGCCGGCCTGCTCAATGCTGTCGACTGTACCGGGTGCGATCAGGTTGCGTTTGATAACGCCGATCTGCTCTTTTGGATTTTCCGGATCCGGCCACGAGAGGCTGCGGATAAAGGTCGTAAGTTCGGCAACTTTTTCAAGGGTTTGCGGGTTGAAGACCCCAGCTTCATCTTTTTCATTGACAATCCCTAAAACGACAACGTCATTGAGGTCGAAATCGTGCTTAACCTGATGGTGGAAAATCCGCACCGCCTCATTTTCACTGAGCATGTTTTCAGGGTCGGTATCGACCTTGACTAAAGATATCAAAGAGGCCAGCAACAGGGTGACCACAACCATGGTTACGGTTACTGTGCGGGGTTTGCGGATAGCACTGTTAACAAGTTTTAAGCCGATATTCATCTCTATCTGTAACCTCTTTTTAGGTTGGAGCACTTCAGTGTCTGATTTGCTTTTTTCTACTGTAATGTAATTTGGTTTACTCGAGTCAGGAATTGAGTTTCAGTATAATAATCATTTGTGATTTGTGCAAACGCGATACCTGAATTATGATTATTAATATATATTAATAATCATTTTGCTAATAGTACATCAGCCCCTGATTTGTCAAGAAATATTGTTTACGGATGTAACTCTGAAATACAATAAAAATGCAGTTGCTCCGGGGTGCCTGCAGACTTTTTCTCTTTCTCTTGACAGTCTGAAGCTGTTAATGCTACTGTCTGTATTAAATTTGGTCTGTTTAAGCGTTGTGAAATTTATTTATTGCTTATATTGATAGCTTTTCAGTGAGGGAAATGTGAAGATAACCCAGCGATTTGATTATGATGTGGTGATTATGGGGGCCGGGTTGACCGGTATGAGCGCTGCTGTCAAGATGGCCGAGGATAACCCTCATCTCAAGGTCGCGATAATCAGTAAGGTGCATCCGGTGCGCTCCCATTCGGGAGCGGCTCAGGGTGGCATAAATGCGGCTGTAGCCAGAGAGGATAGCTGGCAGGATCACTACTACGAAACCCTTAAAGGGGGTTGGTTTTTAGGTGATCAGGATGCTGTGAAAGTGCTTTGCGAAGAGGCTCCGGCAGCGATCTATGAACTTGATCGTTGGGGGGCTTCTTTTAACCGGGATTCGGCCGGTCGCTATGCCCAGCGCCCTTTCGGGGGACAACGCCGGAATCGGACCTGCTATGTTCAGGATATTACCGGACATGCTCTTTTGACGACCTTGTTTGAGCAGACCATCGCCAAGGGTATAGAAATATTTTGGGAGTGGTTTGTTTTTGATATCATTTCCGATGGTCAGGATTTTTACGGCTTTTTAGCCTTTGATCTGAAATCTGGAGAGATCGCTTTTTTCAGAGCGGGTGCCGGTCTCGTGGCAACTGGAGGGGCCGGGCGGGTTTTTGGTCAGTCTTCCAACGCTCTGATCAATACCGGTGACGGCATGGCCATGGCCTGGCGGGCTGGGGTGCCGCTCAAAGATATGGAGTTTTTCCAGATTCATCCGACCGGTCTTTTCAATGGTATTCTGATTACCGAAGGGGCTCGAGGCGAGGGTGGTTACCTCGTCAATAATAGAGGTGAGCGTTTTATGGAGCGTTACGCACCTCAGTTTATGGAGCTGGCTCCCCGCGATCTTGTGGCCCGTTCAATTCATACGGAAATTGTTGAGGGTCGGGGCTTTGCTGACGGATGCGTGCGTCTCGATCTGTGTCATCTGGGACGGGAGAAACTGACCAGGAAATTGCCGCAGATCCTTGAAATAACTAAACAGTTCGCCGGAGTTGATGCTATTAAAGAAGCCATTCCGGTGCGCCCAACGGTGCACTATTCGATGGGCGGTATTCACGTTGACACAGATTGCGCAACCCCGCTGAACGGTCTTTTTGCCGCCGGGGAGGCGGCTTGTGTCTCGGTGCATGGCGCCAATCGTCTGGGCGGTAATTCACTGCTCGAAACTGTGGTTTTCGGTTGCCAGGCCGCGATTGCGATTGCGGCGGCAGCAAATTGTCGCAAAAAAGTTCCTGAAGCCCTACTGGATACGGCCATGGCCGGTTTTTGCCGGATTTTTGCCGGCTCATCCAGTGAGAATGCGGTCGAACTCAGAAGTGCGATGGAGCAAGCCATGGTTCACGGTCTTGGAATCAAACGGGATCAGGCCGGGATGGAGCAGGGCTTGGCTGAGATTTCCGCTCTGCGAGAGCGTTTTTCAGGGGTCAGGGTTGCCAATCAAAAACTGGTTTTCAATGTTGAACTCTACCGGGCCCTGGAGCTTGGTTGCATGTTGGATCTGGCTTATGCCTGTGCTCTGGCCAGTTGCCGTCGGCAAGAGTCACGCGGCAGCCATTTTCATCTCGATTTTCCGGCTATGGATAATCAACATTTTCTTAAACACAGCCTTGTGACCCTGAAAGCTGATGGTCGCGTCGATCTCGATTATCTTGATGTCAGGCAGGTCGACACCGAGCCTTTATCAAAAATAACCTATTAAGCGGAGAAGATTATGGACGCAGAGTTTGATATCTACCGCAAAAAACCGGAAGAGCAAGTGGGCTATCGACAAACTTTTAGAGTTTTGCTTAAACCGGGGATGACCCTGCTTGAAGTTTTTCACTATATTCATGAACATCTCGATTCAACGTTTGCTTATCGCTACAGCTGTCGCGGAGCGATCTGTGGCTCCTGTGCGGTGCGCATCAACGGCGTTGCCGGTTTGGCCTGTAAGACACAGGTTGAATCTCTTGCGGCAAAAGGTGATATCTTGGTTGATCCGATTGGCAATTTGCAGCCGATTCGAGATCTGGTAGTTGACCTTGATCCCTTCTGGCAGGCTTATCGGGAGATCATTCCCTATATCAAGCGGGAGAGCGAGACCTATGATGAAATTTTTCAATCTGGTCTCGATGCTCAGCACTTAGATCAGATGATTCGAGCAATAACCTGTATCAAGTGCGGTGCCTGTTTTTCCGATTGTGACAAAAGAGCAAAAGCCGAAAGTTTTGTCGGCCCGGCCGCGGCGGCCGCTCTTTATAAATACTATTTTGACAGTCGTGACGGGGCCCTGGAGGAGCGCATCAAGATCGCTTCAGACCCGGACTCCGGGGTTGTGGTTTGCGACGCTTTTGCCGCCTGTCTCAAGGTTTGTCCCAAGGATGTTCGTCCCCTAAAGGCTGTCAATCAGATTCGTCAGGATCTCAAAACCCGCCAGGAGAGCTGATGGCTACCCCGGAAAAAATGAGGTGGGAAAAAGATTCATTAGGCTCCCTTGAAGTTCCGACCACGGCCTATTACGGTATTAATGTTATGCGGGCTCGGGCCAATTTCCCGATTAGTCGGCGCACTCTCCACCCCCGCCTGGTTGAAGCTTATTGCCGGATCAAAAAAGCGGCCGCCACGGTTAACTTGGAAGCCGGCCGTCTGGCGCCGGAAAAAGCCGCGGCGATTACAGGGGCCGCAGATGAAGTTCTGGCCGGAAAGCTGCGCGATCAGTTTGTCGTCGATATTTTTCAGGCCGGAGCCGGCACCAGTACCAATATGAATGTTAATGAGGTACTCTGTAATCGGGCTCTGGAACTGTTAGGTTTTGCCAAGGGTGATTATCATGAGCTCCACCCCAACGATCACCTTAATATGAGCCAGTCCACCAATGATACTTTTCCCACCGCTATGCATCTGGCCGTAGTTGATGCCTTGGCCGATTTTTATCCGGCCGTCGATCAGTTGGCGGGCGAATTTAAGAGACTGGGCCAGCGTTTTGCAAAGCAGATTAAAAGTGGCAGAACCCATCTTCAAGACGCCGTTCCGGTTACTTTAGGCGGTGAATTTAGAGCTTATGCTGACAGCCTTAAGGCGTCCATGCGCCACATTAGAAGAACGGCGGAAGATCTTTTGACCTTGGCTATCGGCGGCTCAGCCACCGGTACCGGCATGAATACCCATCCTGATTATGCCGCTAAAATGGCCATCGAGTTGTCCAAAGCTACCGGTAAACCTTTTCTGAAAGCCCAAAACCTGATGCAGGCGATGCAGAGTCAGGCCCCGGTTGGTCGCACTTCCGGAGCTTTACGCGATTTTGCCGGTGAGCTCGGGCGCATCGCCAATGATCTGCGTCTGCTCTCCTCCGGGCCGACGACCGGTCTTTCTGAAATTATTCTGCCACCGGTTCAGGCCGGTTCTTCAATCATGCCGGGAAAGGTTAACCCGTCGATTGCTGAAATGGTTAATATGGTCTGTTTTCATGTCATCGGCAACGATACCTGTATCAGTCGGGCGGTTGGGGCCGGACAGCTCGAACTTAACGTCATGATGCCGATTATGGCCGAAAATATGCTTGAATCGATAGAGATATTGACTTCAGCCTGCACTCAATTTTGTAAACTTTGTGTCGCAGGCATCGAGGTTAATCGTGATCGTTGCCTGGAGTATGCCGAGGGCAGTTTAGGTCTGGTAACGGCTCTGGCTCCGGTTATAGGTTATGTTCGAGCCGCAGAAATGGCTAAGCAGGCCTTAAAAGAGGGGCGGACTATTATCGAAGTGATAAGGTCGGCTGATTTGCTTGACGAAGAGCAGCTGAAAAAAATTCTCGACCTAAAAAAACTGACAGGGCCTGACCCAAATCTACCTGGCTGAAAACAGGAGTTATCTCTTTTTTTGACGACTCTTTCGCCACCATAATTTCGAACTCCGAACTCCGAACTCCGAACTTTGACCTTTGAACTTTGAACTGAAGGAGAATAATCATGACCGATTCGTCAAAATCTAAAGGAGCTACAGGTATCTGTTTCAATCCTGAGGAGGCCAAGAACATCGGCCTGCGCGGCATTACCGTGGCCGATTCTGCGATCTGTAAGGTTGATGGCGAAAAGGGGGTTCTACTCTATCGCGGTTATGATATTGAAACTTTAGCCGCTAACGCCACCTATGAAGAGGTGGCACACCTCTTACTATGCGATAAATTGCCGACTCCGAGTGAGCTTGGCGACTTTCGCCGGGAGTTGGCCGCCAGCAGTTATCTACCACCGACAATTGTCAAGGTGCTTGAAAATATCGACCCTGGAACCGAAGCGATGATCGTTTTGCAAGGGGTCGCTCCACTTCTATCAGTCGATGATGCAAAGAGTCAGAATCCCACTAAGGAGGCCAATTTTAGAGCCGGGGTGCGGCTGGTGGCCCGTTTGCCCCTTTTGGTTGCGGCCTGGTATCGAGTGCGTCAGGGGAAAGCCGTAGTTGCGGCCGATCCGGAACTGACAATTGCCGAAAATTTTCTTTTGACCATGCACGACCAGAAGCCTGATCCTTTTATGGTCATGGTTATGGATGTGGCCTTGATTCTCCACGCTGAACACTCTTTTAACGCCTCCACCTTCACCTGCCGTCTGGTGGCCTCAACCAGGGCGACAATCTATGCCGCCGTGGCCGCCGCCATCGGTTCTTTATCCGGTGAACTGCATGGCGGGGCCAATGCCCGGGTTTATGAGATGCTGGAAGCGGTCGGCCATGAGGATAAGGTCGAAGAGTATGTCGGAAAAACTCTGGATGGCGGCGGCAAAATCATGGGTATGGGCCATGCTGTCTACAAAACCCTTGATCCCCGGGCGAAAATTCTGGGCCCGCTTTCACAGCAGTTGGGAGAACGTTCCGGTGATCCCAGCTGGCATCAACTTTCAGAAAAGATTATGGCTGTAACTAAAGCTGAATTTAAACGACGTAAAAACCTCGATATCAATGCCAACGTCGATTTTTTCACAGCCTCACTCTATCGCTACATGGGCATTCCCGTCGATCTCTACACGCCAATTTTTGCCATGGCCCGGATCTCCGGCTGGGTCAGTCACTATCTCGAAGAGTTCTTTGCCGAAGTCGCTCCTAAAGGAGCCCTCTATCGGCCCCGGGCCGACTACGCCGGCCGCTATTGCGGCCCCGAAGGCTGTCTCTGGCAGGGACTCGAAGAACGTGTGCAAAGTAACGAAGCATAAATGACGTTAAACTTAAATATGGTTGAATAAAAAACCGACTCCATAGGGGCCGGTTTTTTAAATTGAGGGGCATAATACAATTTTCCGAAGGAAATCGGAATTGTGTATCCTGCAGGTTGGCGGGATATCTCTCTGCAAATCAAGTGAAGAATAAAACTTGTAAAGTGTAAGGGTTTTGTAAGTTTTTTTGTGCTAGTGTTTGTTGCAGTTCATAATAGGGTATAAACTGCAGTTCTGAAGTAGATTTTGTCCGGTAAACAGATCTTCTAATTGGGAAAAGGCCTTTATTTCACACACAGATGATTTGCCTTTAAGAAAAGTGCTGGAATGTGGGTTGGTATTTTTACTTGAGATATAACCTGAATTACATTTTTTCATTTTTTTTGCTGATGGTCGTTTTCAGTCATCCTTTTTTGCTCTTTGCTGACGAGGATAAAAACGGCATCTCTCCGAATACCATTTCCCTGCCTTCCGGCCCGGGTTCGATCGAGGGCCTGGGTGAATCCTTTCAGCCTCTGCTTAACACCGGTTCGGCTCGTTACGGGGTCAAAATCGCCCTGCCGCCCGGTCCGGTCGGGCACGGCCCGTCACTGGCCCTGCAGTACGACAGCGGCCTCGGTTTTGGCGCCGTGGCCCCGGGCTGGGATTTCGAGCCCGGCAGCATCAGACGCTCGGTCGACAAGGGTCTGCCCCGTTATGTCGATACGGCTAACGGACTTGATGATGACGGCGACGGCCAGGTCGACGAGATCGACGAAATCGACATCATCGTCGGCCCCGACGGCGAGGAGCTGGTCGAGCTCAGCGACGGCAGCTACCGGGCCCGCATCGAAGGCGGCTTCAACCGTTACCGCCGGGTCGGTGACGGCTGGCAGGTCGATCTCAAAAACGGTACCTGCCTCGATTTCGGCCTCGACCCCGGCGGCCGCATTTTTGAAGCCGGTCTCGGCACTTATCGCTGGCTGCTCGAAAAGAGCACCGATGTCAACGGCAACGTCATCATTTATTCCTGGACTTCGCTGCCCGATTCCGACCGGCAGAAATTTTTGCAGGAAATCCGCTACGGTCCCGGGGATGCCCCGTGGGCCGTTTTTTATTTTGTCAGGTTTAATTACGAGACCCGGCCCGACTGGCGGCTCGACTGTCGCAGCGGCTTCATGATCAAAACCGCCCATCGTTTAAGCTCCATCGATATCGGTATTCAGGGCCATTTGCCGGCCCAGTGCGCGGTTGGAGACTTTAACGATGACACGGTCGCCGATGCCCTGATCGGGCGCTACCGCCTCGAATATGACGCCATCAGCCCGGCCCAGAATCAGCTCGTCAAGGTTACCCGTTACGGCGCCGATGGCGAAACCCCGCTGCCGCCGATCTCTTTCTCTTACGCCAACTGTCAGCCGCCGGCCTCCATTTCGGCTGCCGGCGCCCTGATCGGCGCCGCCAATGCGCCGGGAACCGTCATGGACAATGTTCTGGTCGATCTCATCGACTTAAACCGCGACGCCCTGCCTGATATTCTTCACACCGATTTTAGCGGCGGCCAGCATCT
>JANTFH010000077.1 GCA_024763535.1 Thermodesulfobacteriota bacterium | reverse complement strand
CGGCTGGCAGAATCTTTCCGAATTTATTCCGACCGCAACCAAGGTTGAGCTTGTCAATGAGCTTGTCAGCTGCGGTTTTCGGGAGATTGAGGTAAGCTCCTTTGTCAATCCCCGGGCGATCCCGCAGCTGCGGGATGCCGGAGAGGTGTTTGCCGCGATTAAAACATCGGCACCGTTGGTTACCGCGGCTCTGGTGCCGAATCGGCGGGGACTGGCGCCGGCCCTTAAGGCCGGAGTGGGAAAGATTGTCTTTTTTATATCCGCCAGTGATACCCACAACCGGAAAAATCTCGGCTGTACGCAGAGTGAAACCTTGCGTGAGATTGAGTCCATGCTCAAAGAGGTGCCGGCGGCAACCGCTTACCGGGTTTCAATCTCCAACGTCTTTGGTTGTCCTTACGAGGATGTGATAGCTTTCAGCGCGGTACAAAAGTTGGTTGCTGATCTGGCCGCTGTCGGCCTGCGGGAGATTACGCTTTGCGATACTCTGGGGGTGGCGATACCGAATCAGGTTTACGACTATTGCCGCATCCTGAAGAAAGATTTTCCCAAAGTCGATTTCGGTCTGCATCTGCATGACAGCTGCGGCCGGGCTTTGGCCGGGGTTATGGCCGGGCTGCAAGCCGGTATTGATCGTTATGACACGGCGGCCGGCGGGCTGGGTGGTTGTCCGTATGCGCCCGGTGCGGCCGGTAATCTGGCGACTGAAGATCTGCTTTTTACACTTGATAAAATGGGCATCAAGACCGGAATTGACAGTCAGAAACTTTTGGCCTGCGCCCGGCGGCAGATGCAGATAACCGGTACCGGCGGCAGTCATATGTTGAGTTTTTCCGAGAGCTGTTATTAAAATTTATGGAGTTGAAAATGTCTGATGTAATTATGAGTGAAAATCGTGACGGGGTTCTGATTGTAACCTTGAACCGGCCTGAGAGTATGAATTCGTTAAGTCGGGAACTTTTGGCCGAATTGAATAAACTGGTTACCGAAATCAGTGTCGACAAGAGCGTGCGGGTGGTCGTGATCACCGGTGCCGGAGAAAAATCTTTCTGTTCCGGGGCCGATCTTAAAGAGCGGGCGACGATGACTCCGCTTGAAGTGAAACAGTATATACAGATGATCCGCAATACCTTTACCATGGTTGAAAATCTGCCGCAGCCGGTGATCGCCGCGGTTAACGGTTTCGCTTTCGGCGGCGGCACAGAGTTGGCTCTGGCTTCCGATATCCGGATTGCGGCACCGAATGCGACTATGGGTTTGACCGAGACCAGTTTGGGAATTATTCCCGGAGCTGGTGGTACCCAGCGTCTGGCGCGACTTTTAGGTAAAGGTAAAGCCAAAGAGATGGTGTTTACAGCGCATCGGGCAAAAGCGGAAGAGGCTTTGGCGATCGGTTTGGTTAATCAGGTTGCTCCTGAAGGCGGTCTTATCGATGCGGCACTGGCAATGGCGGAAAAGATCAAAAAGAATGCGCCGATTGCTCTGGAAATGGCTAAATACGCGATCAATTACGGCAGCGAAGTCGATCTCGGTACCGGCCTCGCGATCGAATCGAACTGCTACGCGGTTACCATTCCGACCAAAGACCGGATTGAGGGTCTTACCGCTTTTAAGGAAAAACGTCCGCCGGTTTATACCGGCGAGTAGTTACAACCAGCTTTTACTTAAATGAGTATTGATGGATTAAGCTGGTGCTCTGACCCGTTTAACCGGGATAATTGGGCGATTGGCGCCCACCCCTTAGATGGAATCGATTTTTGGTCTTTATTTTATGCCGGCCAAGGGGATGATTCCGATCCCGGATATCAAATGAACTATAAGTATTAATGGAGAGAATTATGTCAAACCACGATCTTTTTGATGTCTTTCAGAGGATGCCGAAGAAAGTCAATATCGGCGACATCACCATCCGTGACGGTCTGCAGCATGAGGAACACTTTATTCCGACCCGGGCCAAACTCTACTATCTGCAGGAGTTAGCCTTTGCCGGAGTTAAACGGATGGAGGTAACCAACCTTGGTAACCCCCGGAATATGCCCCAGTTTGAGGATGCGGAAGAGCTCTTAAAAGGGGTGCACAGTGATATCTTTAAGAAGCGTCTGGCCAAACGGGGCCTGAAACATGAGGATATTGAGTGGACCTGTATTACGATTCGTGAAAGCGCGGTTGATAGAGCCATAGAGATGAAGAAGGAAGGCTACGGTCCGGACCGGATTCTGATGATGGTTTCCACTGATGAACAGCACCATTTTGCCAACTCCGGTACGACCCTGCCGGCTTACTGGAAAGAGGCTGAACGCTGCATTAAAAAATGTCACGATGCCGGAATCAAGATGTGTGGCACGGTCAGTACCATCTGGGGCAGTCCGATCTCCGGACCGACCCGGTTTGAAGACGCGGTTGAATTTACCAGCCGCTGGCTCAGCATTGGTGCCGATGATATCGAACACGCCGACCACGACGGATCGGCACCGCCGAACAAGGTTTATCGCTATTTCTCAATGATCCTCGACGCACTGCCGAATCCGGATCTGCATATCGCCCATTTCCATGTCACCAGGGGATGGGGCAACGCCAATGTCCTGGCAGCTTTACAGGCGGGGATCACCAATTTTGAGGCGACTCTGGGCGGCACCGGCGGCCAGCCGGCCAATTTCGTCGACGGGATTCCCGGCTTGGGTACCGGTTCCTATTACTATAAAGATCCCAATGTTGTCGGTCTTTCCGTACTCGAGGATATGGTCGTGATGATGGACGAGATGGGAATCGATACCGGCATCAATATTGACCGGATTTTAGAACTTGGTGAGATGATGGAACGTACCATCGGTCGGCGCCTGCGCTCCGAGTCGATTTTGAACGGTCGCATTCCCAAAGAGGTGCGTAAAGATTTCAAACGTCCGGCCCTGCCGAAAACAAAAGAGAAAAACGGTGAAAAACCGGGACAACTGATTCCGGCTGAATGGCCGGAAAAAGCCGTGGTTCCGGCTTCGGTACTGGAGAAAAAGTAGTATTTTTCAAAAAAGATAATCTCTTGAATAAAAAACCGGCTCTTTTATAAAGGGCCGGTTTTTTTGTGACGGAAATCAGAATCCCGCATTGTAAATTTACCAGAGGCAGAAGACCTTTTTCCCGTTTTCGGGGCGGGCCTTGATCTTTTCCATGTGGCGCAGGGTGGCAAGCTCTCTTTCGAGTTCTCTGGTCGTAAGCCCCACCTTCTGCGCCAGGGGCTCCATCTCAAGACCACCGCTTTCAGTCAGGGCCGTGATAATCTGCTGCTGAGTTGCGTTCAGATGGAGTTCATCTCCGGCGCATGATTTGGCGTGATGAACTGCCCAGGGGTCGCAGATCTTGGTGGGTGAGAGAACATCCATATAACAATCTTCACAGAGGGTCTGGTTGTTACAGACCTCCTCTTCTCCGGGCTCGATGACGGCCCCGCATTTATCACAATTCATGTTGATTCTCCTTGCGGTTGCTTAAACTTTAATTCTGTTTCTCTCTTTGGGTTCTCCTTCGTTTCAATCGGGCAGGAAAATTTTTGACAACGGTGACTCCTTATATTTTTCGTAACGTATGCGCACCATCTCATGGGCTGGTGAAAGATCGGCCTCAATCGCGTTTTCCGGGCAGCAGCGCATGCAGTTGAAACAAAGGATACAGTTTTCGGCGTAGGTCGGATAAGGTTCAAGGGTCAGGGCCGCGACCGGGCAGCTGTCGGCGCAGATACCGCACTGGGTGCAGAGCTCACGATTGACTTCGCGGGGCGGCAGAAATTTACGGGCAAGTTCCAGGTTCTGCTGTTTCATCTCCGCGGTTACCGCTTCCGACTGGTAATTTAGTACAGATTGCGGCAACTGGGGCGGAGCGGATTTCAGCAGATTGTTTTCAATCCCGGTTACCAGCTCTCTTATCAGCGCGTCATCCTCGCTGTCGGGGTGTCCTTTGCCGGCCGGATTTTCCACTTCCCACATAAGTGAGTGGACCGCTACTATGCGGGCCGCTCCGGCTAATTTATAGCCGCGCTGTTGCAGGGCTTCTCCCATTTCGGCCAGAGCGATGCCGCTGGTGGCCGCCCCCCAGGTGACGAACGGAACTGCGTAGGCATCAGCTTTTAACGGAAGCTTCGCAATTAGATCCATGATTAACGGCAGAGCATGGGAAGAGTAGACCGGAGAGCCGATAAAGAGGCAGATTCTCTGCTTACTATCTGTAACCTCTGCAATAATTTCCGCTGCTTTCTTTGCATCCCGGCCGAGTTCGCAGATGCTTACCGGCTGTTTATAATCTGCGACGGTTTTCTTGATGACTTCAGCGACATGCCGGGTAGTGCCGGCCGGCGAGCAGTAGAAGATAAAGGCTTTGTCCATAGTTACCTCACAACATGATCTCTATTCGAAATCTTTTAATAATTTTCAAGCTCGATTAAAAAATTATGGGTCGCATTTAAACCGGGCGATTGTCAAGTTTTTTTTACTCAACCAAACGCTTATTGTAACCTGTAGAGCCGACCTTGCAAAGATATTTCCGCGAAGGATAATCTGATTGTGTGCAGATGAATTTTCCTGTGATAAATAAAAATATTATTTTTATCTTGTATTGTTTTTAAACATATGTTACTGGATCGAAAAAGTTTGGTAGATTCTATTTTAAATTCTGTGAACAGGATAAGGGAGATGTTAAAATGGCGAAAGTATTGATTGTCTATTTCAGTCGTACCGGTAATACCGAAAAAATGGCTCAGTTTATTGCTGAAGGGGTTCGTTTTACAGGTTCTGAAGTTGAACTGAAGAAAGTCAGTAAAATTAAAAGCGAAGAAGATCTTAATGGTTATGATGCTTATATCTTCGGCTGCCCGACCTATCATCGGGAGATGACCCAGAATTTCAAAACTTTTTTCTTCCTGGCGGAGAAGGCTGATCTGGCCGGTAAGGCTGCCGGGGCCTTCGGCTCTTATACCCATTCCGGCGATGCTCCCAAGGTTATCGCTGATACGATGGAATTTGTTCTTAAGATGAAAATGGTAAACCTGGGATCTTTTAACGCCCTCGAAAACAAACTGCAAAAAGACGATCCTGAAATTATTAAAGCCTGTCAGGATTACGGTAAGGTTGTGGCCGAAACTGTTTAATCATCAGTTAAATTTCGTGACACGTTCTTTTTAGTAAAGGTCGTAAGCTTGATACAGGCTTACGACCTTTTTGTTTTTTTTCAGCGAGCATAAAGAGCATTAAGTGTGTGTGATATATATTTTAACATTTCGCCAGGGGAAGCCGAGATTCCGTCCGCCATGCTTTCCGATGATAAAAACTGGATAAGTTATCAGCTTTTTATCCGGGTGGAGCGGCCGGAGAAGATTGTTGTGGGGCGTTTGGGTAAGTTTACTTTTCCAGCCGGGGAGTATATCTATTCCGGCAGCGCCCGTCGGGGTCTTTGTGCCCGGGTCAACCGGCATCTGCGGTCGGAGAAAAAACTACGTTGGCATATCGATTATCTGCTGGCCGCTGCGGCCGTTACGATTACAAAAGTCAGGATCTCAACTACCAACGAATGCCAACTGGTGGCGGAAAGCGGCGGGGAGATTGTCGTTAAAGGTTTTGGCGCCTCGGACTGCTGTCAGGGCTGCGGCAGCCATTTGCGCCGGCAGTGACTCCTCTTTTTTAATACCTATCCTGAGCCTTTAAAAATACATCTTTTTAATTTATTTACGACTGTTGTTTTCTTCTCTTGACAAAGCTTAAAAACGATTGTATACAATCTGCCGATGAAGGCCTTTTCTAAGGTTGATTCGGTGTGATGATAGAATAATTATTTCAGCCGCTGATCTTGATTCCCAAATATTGAATGATTAACAAATCTTTCCAAAGTCTGATTTCTTTGGTTTTGGTCGGGAGTTGGTTGTAAATGTCATATTCACTTACCTTGGTAGACAAGATAATCAATGGTTACGGAGCCGATAAAGAGGCCCTGGTGCAGATTCTTCTGGATATTCAGCATGAGTTTCGCTGGCTTTCTCGGGACATTCTTCTGCATACGGCCGACCGCCTCGGTTTGCCGATGAACCAGCTCTACAATGTAACCACATTCTACAAGCATTTCAGCCTGGTGCCTCAGGGCCGGCACGCAGTTTCGGTCTGTGTCGGCACCGCCTGTCATGTCCGGGGTGCGACGCAACTCCTGAACCGGGTTTCACAGGGCCTGAAACTCTCTCCTGATGAAACCAGTCCCGATGAAAAATTCAGCTTGAAAACGGTCAGCTGCCTGGGCTGCTGTGCGCTCGGGCCGGTTATGGTTATCGATGGCAAATATATGAGTAATCCCACCGCCAATGAGATCACCGAGATTGTTGAGGAGTGTGAATGATGGCAAGATTAAACTCCGTTTCCGACCTTGACGCCTTAAAAAAAGATATCCTCTCCCGGCGGGATTCACAGAAAACCAAGGTTTCAGTCTGTTCCGGTACCGGTTGTCGGGCTTATGAGAGTGAAAAGGTTATCGACACCTTAAAAGCCAAACTCAGCGAAAACGGACTTGATGAAAAGGTTGAGGTGGTAACCACCGGCTGTCACGGTTTCTGTGAGCTCGGGCCGGTGATGGTGATCTATCCCGATGAAACCGGTTATTTCAGGATTAAACCGGAAGATGTCGATGATATTGTCAATGACACTCTTAAAGAGGGAAAGCTGGTTGATCGTCTCCTCTATGTTGCTCCCGACGGCAATGTTCATGCTAAAGAGAGCGACATTCCCTTCTATAAATATCAGAACCGGATTGTTTTCGGCAACAGCCATTTTATTGATCCGGAAAATATTGAAGATTATCTCGCGCTTGACGGTTATCAGGCTCTGGCTACCTGTCTCGGAACTCTGAGTCCGGAAGAGGTCCTTGAGATTGTTAAAAAAGCCAATCTTCGCGGCCGCGGCGGCGGCGGTTTTCCGGCCGGGCAGAAATGGGAAGCGACCCGTAACGCACCGGGTGAAGTTAAATATGTAATTGTTAATGCTGATGAGGGTGATCCCGGGGCCTATATGGATCGTTCGATTCTGGAGGGTAATCCCCACAGCGTCCTGGAAGGGATGCTGATCGGCGCTTATGCCATCGGTTGTCAGCAGGGTTTTATTTATATCCGCCAGGAATATCCGCTGGCGGTTGAGCATCTTGATCGGGCAATAAAACAGATGCGCGAGCATGGCCTTCTCGGTGAAAATATTCTTGGCACCGGTTTTAACTTTGATATTTCCGTCCATCGCGGGGCCGGGGCTTTTGTTTCGGGTGAGTCGAGTGCTTTGATGAGTTCAATCGAAGGCAGAGTCGGCGAACCCCGGCCTAAATATATCCGGACATCGATTGCCGGTGTGCATGGTTGTCCCAGTGACTTAAATAATGTCGAAACTTGGGCCAACGTACCGATTATTATAAATAAAGGGGCCGACTGGTTTACTTCGATCGGCACTGAAGGCAGCAGCGGCACCAAAATCTTCTCGCTTGTCGGTAAAGTTAATAATACCGGCCTGGTCGAAATCCCGATGGGGATGAAGCTTGAGGATATTATTTTCAAGATCGGAGGCGGCATTCGGAATGGTAAGAAATTCAAAGCGGTGCAGACCGGCGGCCCTTCCGGCGGCGTAATTCCGGAAAATATGCTGGATTTACCGGTCGATTTTGATGCGCTTTCGCAAGTCGGTTCAATGATGGGTTCCGGCGGCATGATCGTTATGGACGAAGATACCTGTATGGTTGATGTCGCGAAGTATTTTCTTGAATTCCTGGCTGATGAATCCTGTGGTAAATGTGTGCCCTGTCGTGAGGGTATCACCCAGATGCTGCATATTCTGAAAATGATCTGTGCCGGTGAAGGCCGGCCGGGCGATCTTGAACTGCTCGAAGAGGTTGCAGCGATGGTCAAGGAGTGCTCACTCTGCGCTCTGGGGCAGAGTGCACCAAATCCGGTTTTGAGCAGCCTTAAATATTTCCGGGCTGAGTATGAAGCCCATGTCAATGATAAATATTGCCCGGCCCATATCTGCAAAGATTTGGTCACCTACCAGATCGATCCGGCAAAATGTAAGGGCTGCGGTAAATGTCTGCGCAACTGTCCGGTCGGGGCAATCACCGGTGAAAAGAAAAAGCCTCATGTCATCGATCTTGATAAATGTACCAAATGCGATACCTGTTTTATGGTCTGTCCGCCTAAATTCAGAGCGGTTACCAAACTATCCGGGAATGAAACCCTGCCGGTTGCCGAAGTTGAGGAGGATCAAGTATGAGCCAGATTAACCTGACCATAAATGGTGAGTCGGTTCAGGCCGAGTCCGGGATGACAATTCTGGCCGCCGCCCGGGCCGCCGGAATTTATATCCCGACCCTCTGTCATCACACAGAGTTGGACTCCTACGGTTCCTGTCGTCTCTGTGTGGTTGAAATCGGTAGCGGTGAGCGTAAAAAAGTTGTGGCTTCCTGTCTCTATCAGGTAGCGGAAGGTCTGGTGGTTGAGACCGAGAGTGAAAAAATTAAGGGTTTCCGGCGTACGATTCTTAATCTGTTAATGCATCGCTGGGACAAGATTCCGGCCGAGTTACTGGAGCGCTACGGGGCCAAAAGTCAGGAACGTTTTGTTGATAATATGACCTACTGCATCCTTTGCGGACTCTGTGTGCGTTACTGCCATGAGATTAAAGGGGCGAACGTTCTTGGTTTTATCGGTCGCGGAACTATCCGTCAGGTGGTTATTTTTCCGAATCAGTCGGCCAAATATTGTGCCGACTGCTGTCCTGATGATATGGAGTGTCTCGATTTCTGCCCTACCGGTGTTATCAACAGTCACTATTACGGCGCCCGGCCGGCAGACGGTCAGAAATTGCCGCATGCCCATCCGGTCTGTATCAATGAAGATATGAATATTCTCGAAATTTTCGAACGGGTAGGGAATGTTTGATTAGGGAAGTAAATAATATTTATAGAAATTTGTAACTATTCAGCCTGACAGTAAATCCGGGTCCGGTGGCGGCTTTTCTCCGCTTAAGCGTTAAGATTTCTGTTTTTCCAACACTCACTTCGCTCGCATTGCAAAACTCGCTTCGCTCAGACAGTTGCAATGCTTATGGGCTCTAGCTCGTTGGGAAAAACGACGAAATCATTTCCGCAACCGCTTAAGAA
>JANTFH010000076.1 GCA_024763535.1 Thermodesulfobacteriota bacterium | reverse complement strand
CCCCGCAACCCAAAAGAGATTTATTGGCCCGCAAATAAGTGCTCTTATCAGAACATTTTCTTGTTAAAAAACAAGAAAATAACCTGTAAGGCACTAATAATATCGCGTCCAGAGTCTGCAGGCGGTTGCCAGTAAAACCAGGCCTGTGTAGATGGCGGGCCAGTTTTTTGTCGTACTTATCAGTATCGGTGGCATGGTTTTAGGTGAGAATCGTGATTTGTTACTCAAAACGAGTAATGATGGTAGTGCTATCGGGATGAAATAACGACCCTGAATGCCTCCGATTATGGTATTTGCAACTGGTGTTGAGAGAATGTAGAAACCCAGCAGGATAGCTCCTGTGCAGGTGCCCCATACTATTGTCAGTAAACTTTTTTCAGCCATCGGATGATTACCGGCTGGTCGTGAACTTAAGGCTCCGATGATTAACGCTATGGGAAAAGTCATGTAAATCCAGAGTGGCAACTCAGTGTCAAGCCAGCCGAGCATACCGATAAAAGATTCAAAGTAGTACCTGCCTTGATCCAGCAGGGTGTGGCTTAAGATGGTGAAAATAGATCCCGGGTAATGCAGTAAAAATTGAAGCTGTTTATTGCTGTCCAGTAACTGTAGCAGTTTATCCTTGGCCTGGAAACTGGTGTAGTCAAAAGGAACATTCGTTACGGTGGCAGTTCCTGCATTACTTGTAAGCCGGTGCCAAATTAGAAAACTTATAGTGGCTATTACTAGGCTGACTAGAAAAAGATAGAGGCGGCTTCGCTCTTTGCCGAAGAAGGCCTTGGGAGACAGGAAAATCAGCAGAATCAGGGGGCAGTAAACTACTTTTCCTAAGGCCAGCAAGGTCAGGGTCCCGGGGACAATAAACCAGGCTTGACGGTTAACCGGCTGCTGGTCGTTGTGTGCCAGGTTCAGAAGGGTTGCCGTCAGCAGGAAAGATGAGGCGATGATCAGCCCGTCGATTGACAGTGACGGGGCCAGGAAAAGGGTCATTGGCATTAAAGCCAGCAGAAAGATGACCGGTTTACCCGTCGGTGTGATTTTCAGGGTCCAGTAAATTAAGCTGAGAAAAACCATAAGATTGGCCAGTCGTCCCAGATACATTAGCCATAGCGGAGATAAATTTATCAGTTTTCCCACAGCGATTGTCAGTGCCGCCGGCAGGTAGAGAATCGGTGCATAACCCCCGGCACTGGTGTTGATGAAAACATCTGGCATACCTTTCATATGCAGAGGCAGGTTCAGCATTTTTTTGATGTCACTGAATTGTTGCTTGTTTTCGGGGTGGAAAGGAAGTCTGTGGTTGACTTTGCGGGTCGTGTAAGGAATGCTGACGGGAACCACTCCGCCTTTTCCTTTCAGGTATTTAGGTGGCGCTTTCTCTCTTTCCTCTTCAGTAAAAGGATAACTTTTAGCGACAAACTGGCCGGCGGAGATCATTACGGCTCGGAAAAAATGGTCGTGTTCGTCCGGAACCTGGAAAGGCGGGGTCAAGACCAGCATGACAAGTCCGAAAAAAACACCGATTAACAGAAACCACCGGGCCAGATTGGCGGTGCGAGTCGGAGTTAGGTTGTTATCACTGCCTTTTTTTGCCGGTGAAGCTGATTTTCTCCGTTTCTTTGCGTGCATGTGTGATAGTTCCCGCTCGTCTCTGGATAAGAATTCTGTTTGCGGTTGTCTGTTGGGGAAAGTCGTTCCATTATACCGTGCCAACATTTTTCTAGAGAGCTTTGGCATTTTTGTCAAATGATTTTCATGTTGGTGTGTAGCCTGAAAAATAAAAGGGCTGTAATCATTTAAGATTACAGCCCTCTATTATTGATGGTGCCGAAGGCCGGAATCGAACCGGCACGGGTGATCACCCACTACCCCCTCAAGATAGCGTGTCTACCAGTTCCACCACTTCGGCAGTACCGCAATTCCGCATCACTTGCTTGCGAAACCGGGGGACTTCTAAACTAAATATTTAAACTTGTCAAGTGATTGTTGGACTTATGTCATGCCATTATTAAAGATTGGCTTTTGTTCCCAGATACTTGACTTTATTGAAAGATAGGCTTATTCAACAAAAAATTAGAGTTGTAAATATCAAGCGTTGTTTAGTGCCTTACAGGTTATTTTCTGGTTTGAAAAACAAGAAAATGTTAAGTGTTTCACAGGTTCTTTGCCGTCAGGCAGAGGTTCTGATGAAGAAACTTATGCAGAGCTCTGATAAGAGCACTTATTTGCGGGCCGCAATGGCCATTTGGGGTGCGGGAGTTATTCCCGCATTAGGATTGCTTTAGATTGGCAGTTGGGGTTTGGAGGAGGAGTTTTGAAAAGATCATTGCCGCCACTGGCGCATCGACTGCGTCCACAAAGTCTGGAGGAGTTTGTCGGTCAGCGCCATCTTCTGGGTGAGGAGGGTTTTATTACGCGGATGCTGGCTCGCGGACATCTCGATTCAATGATCTTCTGGGGCCCTCCGGGTTGCGGCAAGACGACTCTGGCGATGTTGCTGTCGGGGGCGGTGGAGGCTGACTTTCATCGGCTTTCAGCTGTTACTGCCGGAGTGGCTGATATTCGCAAAATTGCCAAGGTCGGCCGGGACAATCGTGAACAGGGCCGGCGAACCGTACTTTTTCTTGATGAGATTCATCGCTTCAATAAAGCGCAGCAGGACTTTCTTCTGGCACCGGTGGAGGAGGGGGCGCTGCTTCTGCTCGGAGCGACGACGGAAAACCCCTCATTTTCAATTATCACACCACTGCTTTCACGGGCACGGGTGGCGGTGCTCAAGGCTCTGGATCTATTGTCAAGCCGCACTCTTCTGGATAAAGCGGTAATTCGTCTGGAAGCCGATTACGGCCGCCGTCTGGTGGTGGAGGACGAGGTGCTGGAGAAGATCGCCCTGTACGCCGAAGGCGACGCCCGGCGGGGACTTAATTTTCTGGAGATGGCTTTTATCAACCTGGATCCGGGGCGGACTGATCTGAACCTGTCTGATCTGGCGGCCCTGCTGGACGGCCGGGAGCTGGTCTATGATCGTGACGGTGAGGAGCATTTTAATCAGATATCAGCTTTTATTAAAAGTATGCGGGCCGGTGATGCGGATGCCGCTCTCTATTGGCTGGGGCGCATGCTTAAGGCGGGCGAGGAGCCGCTTTATCTGGCCCGGCGCATGATTCGCTTTGCCAGTGAGGATATCGGCAACGCCGCACCCCAGGCGTTGCAGCTGGCCATTAACGGCCGTCAGGCCTATGAAACCCTGGGTTCGCCGGAGGGTGAACTGGCACTTTATCAGGTGGCCGCCTATCTGACGACGGCCCCGAAGAGTGATGCCGTCTACCTGGCCATGAAACGGGTTGCGAAAGAGATAAAAAGAAGCGGCAATCAGCCGGTGCCGATGCAGGTTCGCAATGCTCCGACCGGGCTTATGCAGGAGCTCGGTTACGGTGCCGGTTATGTGAATCCCCACCGGGATAAAATTAATCCGGCCATGATTGAAGCCCTGCCGGAGGAACTTTGCGGCATCTCTTTTTATGAGCCCTCTGAGAATGGCTATGAGGCAACCGTGCGGCAGCGTCTTAAAGAGCGGGAGCAGCTGAAAAAACGGTTGCCGGCTAAAGGTGATTGAGGTCTTTGTAATTGACATCGGTTTTGGATGAAAAACTTAAACATCTGCCGGATCAGCCGGGGATCTATCAGTTTCTGGACCGGGCCGGGCGGATTCTTTATGTCGGCAAAGCGGCTTCGCTGAACAAACGGGTGCGCTCCTATTTTACGGGGAAACCGGATCGCGCCAAAACCGCCCTGCTGTTGACCAAAGTTTGCGATCTGGAAATTATCCTGACCGACAGTGAAGTGGAAGCCCTGCTGCTGGAAAATAATCTGATAAAAAAGCACCGTCCGCCCTTCAATGTCGATCTCAAAGACGATAAAAACTATCCCTATGTCCGGCTCGACCGGAAACAGCGCTTTCCCCGTCTTGAAATTGTCCGCCGCCGGCAGCCGGACGGCGCCCGCTATTTCGGCCCCTATCCGGCGGTCTCCGCCCTGCGCCAGACCCTGGCGCAGCTCAATAAGCATTTTCAGCTGCGTCGCTGCCGTTCGGAGCGTTTCGCGAACCGGGTTCGACCCTGTCTCAATTTTCAGATGAAACTCTGTTCCGGGCCCTGCTGTGAAAATGTATCGGCAGCTGAATATCATCGTAAGATAGCTTCGGCGGCCCTGATTCTCGGCGGTCGGGGCCGGCCGGTAGTGCGTCGTCTCAAGCGGGATATGATCCGGGCGGCAGAGGCCTTGGAATTCGAGCGGGCCGCAGCCATCAGGGATGCGATTGAAGATCTTGAACGGGTGCTGGAGAATCAGGCCATTGATGCCGGTCGCAATGAAGATCTGGATGTCCTCGGGAGTGCGATTCTGGCGGATGGAACGAGTGTCATCTATCTGCTGACGATCCGGCGGGGTAATGTGATTGGCGGTCGGCCCTTCTTTTTCCCCGAATATGCAGGATCGGCGGAGGATCTGCAGGGTGCTTTTCTGCAGCGGCACTACAGTTCCGTCGGACCGGGAGAGATTCCGCCGCTGATTATTTTATCCCGGTTGAAGGAGAGTGCGGCAGCGCTGGCGGCCTGGCTGACCCAGCGGCGCGGTCGACGGGTACAACTTTTGGTGCCGGTGCGCGGCCGGCGGTTGCAGCTTTTGCGGCTGGCGGAAAAAAACGCCGTCGAATTTCTGAACCGGCGGGAGCGGCAGGATGATTTCCCGGTTTCAGCTTTAACCGAGATTTATCGGGTTTGCCGGCTAAAGACGGCACCGGAAGTGATTGAGGGTGTCGATATCTCCAATTTGCAGGATGAAGGTGTGGTTGCTTCTTTAGTCTGTTTTCGTTCCGGTAAGGCGGCAAAAGACGAGTACCGGCACTATCGCCTGAATCAGCCTCCGCCGGATGATTTCGCCCGTATGGCGGCGGTGATCCGGCGGCGGTTTAAGGCCGACAACGTACGGCCCCTGCCGGATCTGCTGCTGCTCGACGGCGGCCGGCCCCAGCTTCAGGCGGTAACCCGGGTATTGAAGGAGATGGGTATATCCGTGCCGTTGCTGGCCATTGCTAAAGGACGGAATGAGGATGGCGGCAAAGACAGGCAGGCTCCGGACAGTTTTTATCAGCCGGGCCGTAAGGAGGCTCTGCCGCTGGCTCCAGGTTCACCCGCCTACCGGCTGCTGCAGCAGATTCGTGATGAGGCGCACCGTTTCGCGATCAATTATCATCGGCTTTTACGTAAGAAAGGGAGGCAGTCGCTGCTGCTGGAAATCGACGGGGTCGGTGAAAAACGAGCCCGGCAGCTGCTTAAAACATTCGGCAGTGTTGAAGCTCTGGCCAGGCTTTCCCCGGAGGAACTCGCTGCCAGTAAAATTGTTTCCCCGGCTCTGGCGGAGAGGGTTATTGCTTTTCTCAGTTTTTATGGGCCGGCCCCGGATTGATTTTAGTGTATTGCGGAGACATAACCAGATATCCCTCAGGAAATCGGGATGGTGTCCCCGAAATTGGGTTAGCTGAATAGCAACTTTGCTTTTATCGTTGTATTTATGCCGATTCTGTATTAGTAGATTGTTCCCGCAACATATGTCGGTGCATACTGGAAAGCACAGATGCAGAGTGGCTGAATTTAATCGTTTATTTATGACTGTCCCAGCCTTGTCTGGTATAGGGAGAAGAGAGAGAAATGCCAAGAAAAATTATGGTGACCGGCGCCTGCAGTCAGATTGGCCGGGCCGTTTCCGCCCTGCTTATGGTACAGGAAGGTGTTGAGGTTACAGCTTTGACCCGGGATGACCTTGATATCCTCGACGCGGCGGCGGTAATGACGAAGGTTGAGGAGATCCAACCTGCGGTTATAATCAATTGTGCCGGGTTTAATGACGTGGCCGCAGCCGAGAGCCGTCTGGCAACCCGGCTGCCGGTTAATACCCGGGGAGTCTTCAACCTGGCGAAAGCTTCGGAGAAGTTCAGGGTCTATCTCTGTACCTTCAGCAGTAAACTGGTGTTCAACGGTAAAAAATATTCTCCTTATCTTGAGGATGACGATCTCTGGCCGCTTAACCAGTACGGTACCTCAAAGCACGGCGGCGAGGAGATGATTACCAATCTGTTGGAAAACTACCTGATTCTCCGCAGCGACCTGCTGTATGGCGGGGGTGATGATTTCGTCTGCCGGATTCAGCGTGAGCTTGAAGCAAAAAATCAGTTTGCGGTCAGTAATGATTTTATGATCGCCCCGACCTATATCGGAGATCTGGCGGCGGCGATGGTCGCGCTCGCTTCGGAATGGGCTGCCGGAATCTATCACTATACCAATGACGCCGGAGAAAAGGGGATCAGCAGTTATGAATTTGCGCAGGCAGTTGCCGAGTTGTTAAATCTTGATACCTCACTCCTTCAGCCGACCCCGATTAATGATATAGATTTCGGAACTCCCCTGTCGATGCCGGAACGGGCAGTGCTGAGTATTGAACGTTTCCGGGAGATGTTTCCGGCCCTGGTACGGCCCTGGCGGGAGGCTTTAGCGGCTTATCTCGGGCGTTAATCAGTTTGTCCACCTGTCCGCAGTTTGTAAGATGCTGCGACTTGCTGGATTTGTTCTGGCTGGAGAAGTGAAAGACAGCAGCCAATCAGTTGTAGGATTCCGGCCGGCGATCTTTGAAACAGGCGATGGTGTTCCGGGTCTGATCAATTTTTTTCAGATCGATGGTGGTCGCGAATGCGCCCTGGCGGTCGGGGGCTTTTAAGGCGGTTTCGCCCCAGGGATCGTAGATGGCGGAGTTCCCGGGGTAATTGTTTTCCTGGCCCCGGCCGATGCGGTTGCAGGCGGCGATGTAGAGCTGATTCTCGATGGCCCGGGCTTTAAGCAGGGTGTTCCAATGGGATGTCCGGGGCCGCGGCCATTGAGCGCAGATGAGTAACAGTTTTGCTCCCTGCAGTGTCAACTTGCGGCTAAGTTCCGGAAAGCGGATGTCGTAGCAGGTCATCAGGCCGACAGGCAGGCCGCAGATTTCAGTCAGGCAGGTGGTGTCGCCGGGGCGGAAATGCTTCTCCTCTTCCATTAATGAGAAGAGGTGGATCTTGCGGTAGGCGGCGATCTGTTCGCCGGCGGGGTTGAGCAGAAAAAAGGTGTTGTAGAAGTTGCCCCGGTCTTTTTCGACCATACTACCGCCGATATGCGAATTTTGGGCAGTAGCAATTTGGGCCAGTTCAGCAAGCATGTCGGGCGTACGTTCGGCCAGCCGGGGGAAATCTTCGTAGTTATAGCCGCTGCTCCAGAGTTCAGGCAGCAGAATGATGTCGGAATTTGAATTGTTTGCTTCCAGAAGCTGCCGGCAGCGGGCCAGATTTTTATACGGCCGGCCGAAAGCAACATTCATCTGGATCAGAGTTATGGTCAGGGTGGCTGGTCTGCTCACGGTTTTCCTTTGTCTTGTTCAAAAGTTCAGGGCGGAGTTTGAATTTTTCTCACTTTATAGTATACTATATAATAATGTAGGGCAAGTAAGATTCCGGCAAGTTTATGGCGCCGGATTTTATTTGTACCGGAGTTCAGGGAGGGTAGTTCATGAAAATTCAGGTCTATCGTAAATTTGTTAATACCAGTAATCGGGTTCGAGTGTTGCTGCGGCCCATGACGGCTGCCGATCGGGATCCGGTGACTGAGATGTTTTGTCAGCGGGCCAGCGCTGAAGATGTGCGTTATTTGAAGGAAGATGTTCGCGATCCCGAATTTGTGGGCAGTTGGTTTTCAGGCATTGATTATGAAAAGGTGGTGCCTCTGCTGGCACTGCACGGTGATCGTATAGTCGGGGATGCAACCCTGCATCGCCGGCACGGTTCGGAACGTCATATTGGTGAACTGCGCATTTTCCTGACGAAAGAGTTTCGCGGCGTTGGTCTCGGGATGCAGTTGCTGGGAGAACTGATCGAGATCGGCCGGGAGATGGGCCTTCATATGCTGATTGCCGAGGTGGTCTCGGAGGAGCTTTCAGTGGTGAAAGCTTTTCGCAAGCTTGGTTTTGTCCGGCACGCTGAGATTGATGACTACTTTATGGATGGAGATGGTAGTCTGCACGATGTCTCCCTTATGATTCTGCCTCTGGCCGCCCGGAAAGAGTATCTTTTTTAGATTTTAAGGTTGGATCTACGCCGGTTGTGATACGAGCCGGAAACGCAGACCCTGCGTTTCCGGTTTTTATCATCAGGGAAAGGATTGCCTGCAAGAAAGCGCTTGACAAAGATTTCGGAGAAGCGTATAAAGCGCCTCCTTCACCGGCCCGGGGACTTGAGTCTTTTCGCGGTTGAAGGTACGTTCTTGGATATAGTTAAATTTTTTCTTCGTCAAGCCCCAAAAGGTGCTTGACAAAGATTCGGGAGAAGCGTATAAAGCGCCTTCCTTCGGCCCCGACAGAAAATTGTCCGGGTTGAGGAAGATAAGATCTCTGAAAATAGAAAATTGTTATAATTTGCTGAGCTGAAAATGCTTGACAAAGAGACTTGGGAAGCGTATAAGGCGCTCTCCTTCGGCTGACGGAAATCGCAGTTGAGGGTAAATTTGCAGCCTGTCTTTACACTCAGGTCGCTGAAAAAAGTTCTTGACAAAATTTTTAGTAAAGCATAAAATAACCGTCCGTTTTCAAAGCTAGAGCAGCTTTGGCGATGGCACTAAAATCGATCTTTGAAAACTGAATAGGATTAATTGTACAGCTGTTTCGAGCAGAACAAACATGTAACAAACAAACGTGAAGTAAACTTTGCGTTAATTTCTTGATTAAACTGAAGAGTTTGATCCTGGCTCAGAACGAACGCTGGCGGCGTGCTTAACACATGCAAGTCTTACGAGAAAGTTTCCTTCGGGGAATGAGTACAGTGGCGCACGGGTGAGTAACACGTGGGTAACCTACCCTTCAGTTTGGGATAACATTTCGAAAGGGATGCTAATACCGGATAAGTTCTTTAAGACTTCGGTCTTTTTGAGGAAAGATGGCCTCTATACTATGCTATCGCTGATGGATGGGCCCGCGGGACATTAGCTTGTTGGTAGGGTAACGGCCTACCAAGGCAACGATGTCTAGCTGGTCTGAGAGGATGATCAGCCACACTGGTACTGGAACACGGACCAGACTCCTACGGGAGGCAGCAGTGGGGAATATTGCGCAATGGGGGAAA
>JANTFH010000075.1 GCA_024763535.1 Thermodesulfobacteriota bacterium | reverse complement strand
GTGCGGCCCGACTGAAATCGAGTTCTTCAAAAATTTTGTGAATCGCGTTCCCGGTAGCCGTGCCTCCGGGAAAAGCGGCAAAAATCATCTCCCCGGTTGCCGCCGGAGATGATCCGGGAGCGACAGTTTTTTGCCTTACCCTGCCTTTGGAGATATCCTCGCCATGACTGCCGGCGGTTAAACTTGAGAAACTTAACCAGCCGCTTTCCGCCGGCAGTTCACGGGTAAACTGCCGGGCATTAACGACGATTTCGGCAGAGGCTTGAGGCGGAAGTTTGAGCCCCCGGGCCGGGGGCGGCTCCCGGACAATCTCCTCAAGCTCCTCCCAATGTTCAGACTCAGAATCATCCAGAACCGCCTGATCCGGAGGCGGCCCGCCCCGGGCTAAAAACTTCTCTTTTTCACTCTCACTGCGCGGCGGCCGGCGCAGATACATCAACGCGGTTTTGCCGCTGTCACGAGTCTGCGGCCAGGCCAGATAGAGCCGCATCTGGGCCCGGGTCATCGCCACATAGGCAAGCCGCAGGGATTCAGCCAGATCTTCAGCCTGCTTTAACCGCCTCGATTCAGCCTCGACCCCGGCATCGAGATCGAGAAAACGCCGACAGGCCGCCGCCGGCTCAACCTCGCCGTCATTATCAATCTCAACCGCCACCGGCCGATGAAATACCGGATCAGTTGGCCGTCCGGAAACCGAGATAAAAGGCCGCGACCAGAGAAAAGGAGCAAAAACCACTGGAAATTCAAGTCCTTTACTTTTATGTACGGTCATTATTTTAACCGTATCGGCTTCACTCTCTAAACGCAGTTCATACTCACTCTCATCCCGGGTTGCTCCGGTCAGATGTTCATAAAACCAGTTAAGCAGAACCTCGGGGCCGAAAAGATGTTCGCATTCGGCCTGATGCAGAACCTCTTTAAGATGATAAAAGTTGGTCAGGGCCCGTTCACCCCGGGCCGTCCGGGCCAGATTGAGACACAGATCAAAATCCGGAGCCGGATTACTCAGCGCCCCGCTGAAATCGGGGAATGCTGCAAACAGAGCCATCACCCCGTGCTCCAGCCAGAGTTCCCGGCCGCGAAAAAAAGCCTGACGCCAGAGTTCATATTCCCGCCGCTCCGGAGAGTCAAAATCATCTTCGGCATGCACCGCCGCCAGAAAGGAGTCCGTGAAACTAAAGAATGAACCGGCCAGAGCCGTACTGAGAAGATAGTCATCATCCGGAGTCAGGTGAGCCTGCAGCAGACGAAAAACCTCGGCCGCCTCCGGCGTCTCCCAGAGATTTCCGGCAGCCGCCACCACCGCCGGAACCTCGGCCTGCTGACAGGCCTGCCAGATCAGCGCCGCCTCCCTGTTCGTGGATGTCAAAACGGCAATATCAGAGGCCCGCAGGGGCCGGGATGAGCCGGATTTGCTGTCGGGAGCTGCAACAACATCTATAATCTCGGCCCGCCACCGCGGCCCCGATCCGGCCTCCGCCTCAAACGGCTGCCGGGCCTTATGCAGTAATTCGGCACAAGCTGCGGCAACCCCATGCGCGAACTGTAATTGAGCCGTGCTTTTATTTAACTTGCCGTTCTCTCCGGCAAGATGCCAGAGATGCAGCGCCGGGCCGCTCCGGCCGTCGATCAGCAGCTGTTTCTGATCCTTGAGTGATCGTCCGCAAACCATCTGCCGAAACTCTATTTCTTCCAGGAGAAAGGGTTCCCTAATTGAAAAAATCCGGTTAAAAACTTCAATCAGCTCGGGCGTGGAACGATAGTTGTGATCCAGGGTCGCAAGCTTCTGCTTAGGCTCCCGGGCGACCTCGAGATAGGCATAGATATCGGCTCCCCGGAAGCCGTAGATTGACTGTTTCGGGTCACCGATGCGATAGAAAAGCATTCCGGGCCGATCGAAAAGGGTATTAAAAATCGAATTCTGCAGCGGATCGGTATCCTGAAACTCATCCACTAAAGCAACCTTGAAACGCTCTCCCACCAGCTTTTGCAAACGCTTTCCGGACGGGCTTTTAAGCACCCGGCTGAGGCCGGTAAGATAATCACTGTAGGTCTGTTTCCGGGATTTCTGCTTGCATAATTCAAGGCCGTAGGGCCCGGCGGCAAAATCGAGGAAATCCCGTTTCAGAGCACACAGCAGCCGCCCGGCCAAATCCTTACGGCGGGAGCTTAAGGCGACAAGTTCTTCACAGAGCTGAAAGAGCGGATGCTCCGGCGTGATCTTAGCCTTTTTAGTTTTATCGATAAGCTCACTTGAGGAAAATTTAGCAAGAATTTTAATCCCGTCTCTATCCGGCCACAAATTTGCACTTAAGACCGCCGTCAGCTCATCAATATATTGATTAAATTTATCCCGCTTCCAGGAATTAGCTTTCAGGGGACTGCCTGTAAAAAGCCGCCGCTCAAGCTCTGCGGTCTCTTCCGCAAGATAATTTAACGCCCTGACGCTGCCGTTTTGAAAACTTGTGCTTACTTCCTCAATCCCGGCCGTAAGCTGAGAGATATCAGCGGCCCAGGAATCCGCTTGCGGCGACTCCGGCAGGATTATCAATTCCGGATCACGATCCAGCTGCACCCCCAACTCGATCAGCATTTCCAGACTCAAGCCCGCGTCCAGAGCCGTCTCAACCAGGGCTTTCGGAGCCTGATAGAAGGTTTTACGCCAGTAATCCTGAGCCACAATCTGCAGAAATACGCGACTCTCCTTAACCAGTTCCACCTCAACCCGGACCCCGCATTCAAAAGCGTAGTCACTCAAAATCCGGTTACAGAAACCGTGGATTGTGGCGATCACCACCTCATCAAAAGCGGCCTGAACCTGTTTGAGCCGGGCTCTTAAAAAAGCCGGCGAATGCCCCTTTTTAAGAGCATGGATAAGAACCCGGCCTAAATCGCCGTCTTTCTCCATATCCAGCGGCCGGGTTCTGGAGATCTCAGCCAGCAGTTTAGCCGCCGATCTTAAGATAGCCCGAATCCGCTCTTTCAGCTCTTCGGTCGCCGCCTCAGTAAAGGTGACGACCAGAATATTACCGGCCTCAAGTTCACTGCGCTCAAGAATCAGCCGCAGAAACAGATATTGAATTGTGTAGGTTTTGCCGGAACCGGCAGCCGCCTCAATCAGAACCTTGCCGCTGTCAAGCGGATAATCGAGGATATCATATTTGCGAAAAGATCCGGCCATAAGTGTCAATTCCCCGCCGACCGGCTGAAAATCGGTCCCAGACTCCGGGCCAGAGCGGCAAATTCCGCGCGGAAATCGGCATCAGTCAGACGATCTCCGAAAACATAGTGATAAGCTTCATCCTGAGCCGCGTAATTTCTCTCATCCATCAAAGCGCCCCTGACTTTACCGTCGGCCGCCTGAACCCCGGCTTCCGCGCCGTTTTTGGTACTCTCCTTCAGCCAGGTTTCATACCAGATCAATGAGAGCTCGGGCAGGAAAGGAAGCGGCCGGGCCCGGCCTTCGAAATAGAATGCCAGCAGGGTTTCGAGTTCGGCCCGTCCGGCCTCAACCTCACCCACCGGCAGTACCAGAGATTTTTTATAATCTAGAGTATGAAACCGGGTCGCAAACGGTTCTCCCGCAGCCTCCGTCTTAACCGCTCCCAGAGCGATATTCATAATCGCCGCAACCACTTTATCCCTATTTTTGACCTGCGTCGCCGGGCGATAGAGTATCTGTCTTAACACCCCCTCCCAATCCCGGTAGAGATCAGGCAGACTGATATCGAGTATAATTTCATTCCCTGAAACATTCAGACAAAGCTCTTGTTGAAGAACCGGCAGTTTTTCCGCCCGGAAAACATTGAGCTGCGCGGCTAAATTTTTAGCACTTTTCAATTTTTCAGCAAAAAGCACCTCTCCCGGGCGCTGCGGCGGCAGAATTCCGGAGGCGCTGAAATATTTTTCCAAATCTTGAATATCATCTTCAGTCACGGCAGCGGCAATTGAGTCCGTCACCAGACGGGTGACCAGTTCATCGTTGAATTTATAGGCATCCAGAGCGTTAAATGCGAACGGCTCACTGTCGGCAAAATGTTCAAGCTCCTTAATTCCGGGTCTGATTTTCAGACGCTCCCCGAGAAAAACTTTGACCGGATTACTGAAAAAACGAACCAGTTCCGAAAGTTTAAGCCGGTCGCAGGTTACCGGGGCCAACGCCTTAGCGAAAAAAACCGGGGCCGTTTTTTCGGGGCGCATAATCTCCGCAGCAATCCCGGCATGTTGCAAATCGTAGGAGAAAAGGGTTTCATAGGCATTGAAATAGCGGGGACTGAAAGGCTGCGGCGGATGATCGCAAAGGAGAAAATCGTGCATCGAAGGGCTCTCAGCTTGCGCCGGCGGGCGAAAATTAGATTCGATATAATCGAGCAGTTCATCAACAACTGCCGACGGCGGCCGCGGATGATTATCCTTCGGGTCACGACCTTGGTAGCTTAAAACCAGGGTTTTCCGGGCCGCCAGCAGAGTCTCCAGAAAAAGGTAACGATCCTCATCCCGGGCATTACGATCACCGGCCTGAGGCCGGGCCGCAATCAGATCGTGGCCCGAGGGCCGCTGGCTGCGGGGAAACTCACCATCATTAAGCCCGAGCAGGCAGATCATCCGGGCCGGCAGCGCCCGTAGCGGCAGAAGTGAAGAGAACGTAATCCCGCCGTTGAAGAAACCGGAGTCGCCGCCGATTTTTTTCAACTCCCGCTCCAGGGCGGTCATAATCGTCTCGCAGCTGATCAGACCGCTTTGATCCCGGCCGCGGCCTTCATGATTCGGATCGGCAGCAAATCCCGCGACTGAATCCAAATGCTGATCAAGTTTTGCCAGGGCCTGCCGTAAATGCGCCAGGGTGGCATCATCATCTTTCTGCGGAGCAATAAAATCTTCCAATAGCTGCTCCAGTTCCGGCCGCCAGGCCGCGGCCGGCAGCGGCTCCGACAAGCGTTGATAAGCCTTACTTAAAAGCGCAACAAATTCGGCAAATGAGCCTAAAATAAGCGCCTCGGAGCCCTCAATTCCGGACAGAGGCATAAAAGCCGCCCCCTTCTCATCCGTCCAGACCGGGGTCGCGGCTGAACCGGAATCATAAAGGTCGCTGCCGGCCAATCCGTAGCCGGTCAACAGGCGGTCGAGCCCCCCACCAAGTGAATTTTCGGCAAAGTCGACCCCGGTAACCTGCTCCCGGAATTCTCCGTCAAGACCCCAATTCACGGCCGCCCGGCGCAGCCACTCCGAAAGCAGATCAAGCCCCGATTCGCTGACCCCGAAACGCCGGCGCACCACCTCCCGGCTGAAAAGATCAAAAACCTCGCTTAAAAGAAAACGACTCTTGAAAAGCCGCAGCAGATCAAACAGCGCCTTGATCCCGGGCCGGTTAAAAATTGATTCCGCATGAACCACCGCGTAATTGAGCCGCACCCGTCCGGAAGATGAGCGGGCCTTAGAAAAAACAGCTTCAATATAGGGAGCATAGAGGCCGATATCCGGGGCCGTAACCATGATATCATCCGGTTTCAGTTCGGGATCTTCAGCTAAAGCGTCAAGGATGGTATCATAAAGGATCTCAATCTCACGCTGACGGCTGTGGCAGCGATTAATTTTAAGTGAATGATCCTGAGGATCACAGGTTAACGGTGCTGCCGGCGGCTGTAAATCAAGAATCTGCCGCTGCAGGGCGGCAAGCAGCGTATCAGCCTCGGGAGCAACAAAATATTCACGATAGGAGTCAACCTCCAGACCGGCACTCTGATTAAAGAAAGCCCGCCCCAGACGACCCCAGGAAGCCAGCAGCGGATGGCCCTCGATTTCGGTATCTTGGGCAAACCGTTTTCTCCCTCCCGGCAGAAACTGATCACCCCAGAACTCGGCACAGGGATTGATGTGAAAAAGGTGAATTTCGACAAGCCGGGACAGGGCCGTGAAAAGATCGAGATAGTTGAACGGCAGGGCCGCGAAACCGAAAAGAAAGAGCCGGGATGGCAGTTTCGCTTTAAGCCCGTCAAGAGATAAATCACCGGTCTCCGGGAAAAATTCCGGATAAACCAGCTGATTAACCGCCTCCTGCAGGGCCGCGAAATGGGTCCTGGGAAGCCCCTTGCTTAAATCCCGCCAGAGTCTCATCTGCCATTTAGCCGCCGGCAGCTGAGCCAGCGGATTTTCACCCCGCTCCCAGGCCCGAATAAGCTCCGGGCGAAAGAGCAGGTAGCGGTCGAAAAGATCAGCCAGTTCCAAAGCCAGATGATAGCGTGAAAGCTCATCCCCGGCATTTTCAAGATAGTTGTCAATCTCGACCAGCCTAGGCCTGGCCTCCGCCCCCTCATCAGCAACCTTTTCCAGAGCGAAAAAGATCTTCCAGACAAGTATCTCTTTACTGAAAAAATCACCGGCGGCCCGGGCGTCAATCTGGCACCTTAAATCGACAAATACATTTTTCTCAAGAAAAGCCTGGGGGAAAGGAAACTCAAGATTGGCCGCGACCCCGTTAGTCCGGGCCAGCGTCATTTTCAACCAGCGCTCCAGCCCGCGGCTGGGCACCACCACAATCTCCGGCTCCAGCACCCGGTCGCAGCCCGGCTCCCGCAGGAAACCGGCCAGAACCTCCGCCAGCCCCTCCAGCTGATTACCGCTATGAATATGAAATCCGCTCATCCGCCTCTTCACCCAGCCAACCAAAACCGTTTGCACGAGAGTAGCACGGTTAACGGATTGAGTTCAACAAAACTCTTACACGGCCGGGAAAACAGCCTGTTTTTCAAAGTCACTCATAGAGTACGGTTTAAAGAGCACTGGAGTCAACCCCATTTTTTCTTGACTATAGATAAACAAACATATACTTTAGATGTACTTAAACCAGCATATAAACAGCTCAATTCACCATTAATAATGAAAAAAATTTCCCCACAACAGCGTCGTTGCTTAAAGCGTATCAATTGGGATTATAATATTCCTGTTGAATCTATATTCGCGGTAATTAACGATGAACAACCCCGAGCAGGCCATTGGAACAAAGATGATTTACTGATACGAATGATTGAACAGTTGAGTTGGTATGATCTTTTGGATTTTTTCTCCGTTGATGTCTTAAAAGAAAAACTTACTCACAATTTTCTGCAAAAAATTCACAATTCAGAAATCAGAGGGAAATATGAAAGATTGGGCAAGATATTACGAGAAGAGCCTGTACAGTATACAAAATGGGGTTCTGAATTTAGTGAAAAATGCAAAGACACCCTTTTTTCTAACCGGTGGTACAGCACTTAGCCGGCACTATACTTTTCACCGTTATTCAGATGATCTGGATTTTTTTGTCATCAGTAACCCCCACTACTCAACTCACGTTACCACAATTCTGCAAAAACTCAGTTTACAGAACACAAATAACGGCCTATCTTTCGACCTTGCCAATTTAATTCGCGGCAAGTCATATACACAACTTTTCGTTACTCACGACGACCACCCCGGGATTGAATTAAAAGTTGAATTTATAAATGATCTTGCAGTTCACTATGGAGAAATTGTCACAGACCGGACAATGGGCCGAATAGACAGCATAAGAAATATCCTATCGAACAAACTAACAGCGTTGTTCCGCTCAGAGCCAAAAGATGTCACCGATATTCACGCGATAGCATTATCAGAAAGATTCAACTGGAGAGAGATAGTCAAGGAAGCAAAAACCAAAGAAGCCGGAATTGAACCTGAAATTATTTATGACATTCTAAAATCCTTCCCCATAAATTCTCTTGCAAGCATCAAATGGATAGCCCGGCCTTCCGACAAGATATTCCAAATGAATATCCAAACCATCGCCGATGACATTTTACACGGCCGGGAAAACAGCCTGCAACACCCATAAATCAAGTCTATCACCGTTCAGCAAATATTGACCCATCTGATTTCTTTCCCGGCTATATCGCAACCTATCTTGAGCGAGATATCAGACTCATGTCAGAGAAGCCTGCCCGAGAAAAAATCAACTAGATTAAGACGCTTTATACCATTGTAGTCGGCACCGAAAATAGTGTCCATACTGAGGACAAATTTGGGATAGTTGTCTTTGATTGCAAGAAGTGGAGAAAATTCGCGCTCAATTGTTTGTTGTGAGGCAAGCAGATAGCTAACTTGAATGTAGATCTTGGCGTCAGCTTTTATAGCGATAAAATCAATTTCCTTAGTCCCATGTTTGCCGATAAATATGTCATAACCACGACGTTTCAACTCCAGAAAAACCAGATTTTCAAGCATTCCGGCAATGTCTGCCTCGCGATACCCGAGCAGAGCATGCCGCAGTCCGATGTCACCTAGATAATATTTCTCATGCAGTTCCAGAAGTCGTTTCCCTTTAATATCGTAGCGTTGAACTTTATGCAGGGCAAAGGTTGAGCAAAGGTATGCGAGATAATTTTGCACCGTTTCAACGCCGATTGCGAGTCTCTGTGATTTAAGATAGTCGGAAATCTTTTTAGCTGAAAAAATATTGCCAATATTGTCAAAGGTATATTTTGTGATATTTTCAAGTAAATTGATATTTCGTACATGGAATCGCTTGACAACATCTTTCAGCAGGATGGTATTGTAGAGAGAGCTGATGTACTGATAGACAATCTCTTTATCAAGGTCAAAGTGTGATAATGCCGGAAATCCCCCATATTGTAAATATGTATGGAAATGGTTCCAGGCATCCGTCTCTTTCTTTCCCATGAAATCCAAAAATTCGCTAAACCCTAAAGAATAAATGGGAAACTCTACATAGCGTCCCGATAAAAGAGAGGCAAGTTCGGATGAAAGCATACCGGCATTGGAACCGGTTAAATAGATATCATAATTATTAGTTCCCAAACAGGATGAAATACATTTCTCCCACCCTTCAATCTCCTGTACTTCATCAATAAAAAGATAGATTTTTTTATCCTGAGTGTGACCGGAACTACTTTTAATGAAGTCATACAGTTGGTGATAGTTGGTGATGAAGTCAAAATCCATCGATTCCATATCAATATAGATTATCTGTTTGGCCTCTATATTCCGGCGCTTCAGATCATCTATAATCAGTCGCATAAAATAACTTTTCCCGACCCGGCGTAGGCCGGAGATGATTTTAACCACGGGTTTATCGATAAAAGGCCTTATTTGATCCATATATAAATTTCTCTCATGCATGACAAATCCCTTTTTTATGAAAAAAGTTTTCGATATAATATATATAGTAATAATAAATTATATAAGTTTCTTTTATAA
>JANTFH010000074.1 GCA_024763535.1 Thermodesulfobacteriota bacterium | reverse complement strand
GCATATCGTAATCCTTGCCGATGAGGCCGATCAAACCGTAGATCAGGGTAATGGTCACGGTCAACGGAATCATGGCGATCAGGCCCCAGAGCGGTGAGCGGAAGAGTACGACCATCATGATCAGGACGACGACGAAGCTGCCGAGCAGTGATCTTAACATACCGGCTACCATCTTGTCCTGCCAGACAACATTGATATAGGTCAAACCGGCCCACTTGAACTGCAGAGGCAGCGGCGGCGGGTTTATCGAGGTGAAATTATCGACGATCCTGATAACCTCCTCCATATCCTGATTATCACCGGAATGGAGTTGGATCCAGACATTGGCCCGTTTATAATCGGGGGTTACCAGATGCCAGAGATCCTCGGGCTTGTGGCTGTTCTGAAAAGAGATCAGACATTGCGCCACCGCCGCCTGATGTTTCGGGATCCGAAACTCTTTGGGATTGCCGGAAAGCAGTTCCTGATGAACCTTTTTCACCACTTGTACGATTGAGTTGCTCTTGCCGACGGCCGGGTGGCGTTTAAGCTCCTGCTGAAGCCGGTCAAGATAGGACAAGACCTCGGGTTTCTTGAAGATCTCATCTGCATGGGTGGCCCGGTCAACCATCTCCAGAACCGGACTCCAGGCATCGTAGAGATCATCGGATACGGCTTGATCCTGCAGTTTCTGGAGACGTTGGCTGAGGCGGGTAAAAAGTTTGTCGGCCGGTTGTTGAGCGGCACTGAATTCGGCGAATACCGGAAGCAAAGATTTTCGTATCTGTTGATCTTCGGGGCTGTCGCTCAGGTTTTGCACTATCTTTTGCTGGAGTTCCTGCAGCCGAATTCGGTTATCCTTGCGGCCGGCCGGATCTGCGGCTGGTGGTTCAATCACCAGGTAGGCTTCGTAAGTGCCGCCGAAATGCTGATTTAAGACCCGGTCGGCGACCCGGATCGGATGGCTTTTAGTAAACCATTTGACCGGATTGTCGTTGATCTGAATCAGGGAGATGCCGTAACCGGCGATTCCGAGCAGTAGCAGGCAGCCGACCATGATCAGTTTGGCCCGGTCGTAGGTGAAATGAGCCGTCCAGTTGAGCAGGCGGTCGGTGGTTCCCGGCTGGGTGGTTCGGGTTTCGTGGGTGGAACCGAAATTGTCCAGGCTTGATTCTTTCAGGAGCATGACGTAGGCGGGGACAAAAAGCATGGTCAATACCCAAGCCAGCATGATGCCGAAACCGACAAACAGACCGAAGACCTGGACTGGTGGAATCGGGGTCAGGGCGAGCGAGAGAAAACCGACCGCCGAGGTCAGTGAGGTGTAGAGCATGGGTGCGAAAAGTTTGCTCATGACCTGTTCGATGGTCTGCTTTCGGTTACGGGTTTTCTGATAGTTGTCAAAAAATTCAGAAAGAATATGGATACTGTCGACGACGGCAATCGGCATCAGAAAAATGGGAATCATCGAACTCATGATATGCAGGGTGTTGCCGCTGCCGATCAGCAGCCCCATGGTGCAGAGTACGGAGACCATGGCGATAATCATCGGGGCCGCAATCAGTTTCAACTGGCGGAAGAAGTAGAACATCAGAAGAAAGATAAAAAGCATGGCCAGCGGGGCAGAGATGGCCATTTGAATAAACATCTCCACCCCGAAGGTATCTTCGGCTACCGGCAGCCCGGTAATATGGTATTGCTCGGGGCCGCTGAAAGCGGCGATTTTTTTCTCCAGTCGGGATTTTATCCTGTAGGCCAGATCTTTACTGGAGATGGGGATATAGATGGCCAGGGCCCGGCCGTCTTCGGAAACCATGGTGCCGTTGAGCAGGGGATTGTCAAGCATCAGCCGGCGAATTCTGGCGGCCGCGGCCCGGGTTGCGGGCGGCTCCTTCATGAGCCAGGCAAACCGGACTTCACCGGGCCCGCCCTGTTCTATACTGTCGACATTGTCGGGGGTGATCAGGTTGCGTTTAATTACCCCGATCCGGCGGCCCGAATGTTCCGGGTCGGGCCAGGTCAGGGTGCGGATAAATTTGCTGAGTTCAGCGACCCGGGTCAGGGTATGAGGGTTGAAAACCCCGTCCTTATCCTCTTCGTTGACAACCCCTAAAACAATTACGTCGAACAGATCAAAGTCCTTCTTGACCTGGTTGTGAAAGACCCGTACGGCTTCATCCTTACTGAGCATATTTTCCGGATCGGTATCAACCTTGACCCGGAAAATAAGGGCGGCCAAAAGTACGGTAACCACGACCATCACGATCGTAATTGCTTTCGGGTGATGGATGGCAAGCCCCACCATTTTTCTGCCGTGTCTCATATCTTAACCTCAGGTCATAAAGAGTTGCAGGTTGCGACCGCCGATCAGCTGACAGATTATGTCAGATTTCCAGAGGGAGGTCAACCTGATTGCGGTTTGAATTATCTGAATATATGATTTATCAAATAATTATCCGAGAAGGCCGTTTATTGTCAAGTATATTTGCCGTTGCCTGCTGCTTTCGGGGAAATAATTGGCTTTTGCGTCCGCAACTCGATTTTAAACTTGCGAATAGTTGTGAATCATCGTAAGAAGCCTGTCCCGATCGTTATTTGTCATCAGCGGTTCGGTATGGTTTATGGCTGGCGCTTTTCGGTTGACAATCAGCCCCGCCGGCGACTATATATAGGAGTGAGTTGGTTTTGATATTTGATTTTTGCATTGAGCCCATTGGGAGAGAATAGAAACGATGGCCAGAGTCGATATAGAGATAGAACGCTGTAAGGGGTGCGCCCTCTGCGTTGATGCCTGTCCCGAGCAAGTACTCAAGATTGGCAAGGAGATTAACCTGGGTGGCTATCAGCATGTTATCGTCGCCAACCCCGATGACTGTATCGGGTGTTGCCGTTGTGCTGAAATGTGTCCTGATGTCGCCCTGGCAATCTGGAGGTAGAGACTGAACATGAGTAAACCGAAGAAGGTTTTTACAAAGGGTAACGAAGCGATTGCGATGGCGGCGATTAATGCCGGCTGTCGTTACTATTTCGGCTACCCGATTACCCCGCAGAATGAAATTCCCGAATATATGGCGGAACATCTGCCGGCTGTAGGAGGTGAGTTTCTCCAGGCCGAAAGCGAGATCGCATCGATCAATATGTTGATCGGGGCGGCCGCAACCGGTGCCCGGGTGATGACCTCATCGAGCGGTCCCGGAATCTCTCTGATGCAGGAGGGATTCTCCTACTTTGCCGGGAATGAGTTGCCGGCGGTAGTCGTCAATATGAGCCGTCAGGGGCCGGGTCTGGGCGGTATTAACGCGACCCAGGGCGACTATTTCCAGTCGGTTAAGGGCGGTGGCCACGGTGATTACAAACTGATCGTACTGGCTCCGCATACCGGGCAGGAACTTTACGATCTGACCATCAAGGCGTTTGAACTGTCCGAGAAATACCGCATCCTGACCCTGGTTTTGGGCGATGCGATTCTGGGTCAGATCAAAGAGCCTATTGTACCCTGGATTCCGGAAAAAACCGCCGGTGATCCGGATCGTGACTGGCTGATTACCGGGGCCCAGGGGCGGGCGCCCCGTCTGATCAAATCGCTTTTCCTGGCTGACGGAGAGATGGAGCAGCATAACTGGCACCTGCAGGAAAAATATGAGCGTATCGAACGCGACGATGTGATGGTCGAAGAGGTTGATGCCGAGGATGCCGATCTGATTGTCGTCGCTTTCGGGAGTGTCGCCCGGATTGTCAAAAGTGCCGTAACCCAGGCCCGTGAAGCCGGGATGAAGGTCGGCCTGGTGCGGCCCATTACCCTGTTCCCGTTTCCGCGTAAACGGCTCTTTGAGCTTGGCGACCGAACCAAAAACTTTCTTGTGGCGGAGATGAATACCGGGCAGATGGTTGAGGATGTTAAATTGTCTCTGCCGGGTGACTGCCGGGTCGAGTTTTACGGCCGCCCCGGCGGCTCCGTGCCGACACCCGAGGATCTTTCTTCAATTATCAGCGAAACCTGTGAAAAATTGCAGATTTAAGGAAATATAGATATGAAGCAGGTATTTAAGCGGCCTGAGTCGATGACCAGTAAGCCGTTTCATTTTTGTCCGGGATGTCATCACGGTATTGTCCACCGGCTGGTGGCTGAAGCCCTTGACCATTTCTCTCTGCGGGAGAAAACCATCGGTGTCGCCTCGGTCGGCTGTTCGGTCTTTCTCTACGACTATTTTGCCGTTGATGTGATTGAAGCGCCCCATGGCCGGGCCGCGGCGGTTGCCACCGGCACCAAACGGGTACTCAACGATAAAATCGTTTTTACCTATCAGGGTGACGGTGATCTGGCGGCGATCGGCACCGCCGAGGTTATTCATGCCGCCAACCGGGGTGATAATATTACCATCATTTTTGTCAATAACTCCATCTACGGGATGACCGGCGGGCAGATGGCACCGACCACTCTGCTCGGTCAGCGGAGTACGACTTCACCCTATGGCCGTGATTATCTGCGTGACGGCTATCCCATCAAGATGACCGAGATGCTGGCCGCATTGGAAGGCCCGTCTCTGGTCTCCCGGGTAGCGGTCAACACTCCGGCCAATGTCAAAAAGGCGCGTAAGGTAATTCGTCAGGCCTTTCAGATGCAGGTCGAAGGCAAGGGGTTCTCTTTTGTCGAGGTGCTCTCCACCTGTCCGACCAACTGGGGCATGACCCCGCAGGCGGCGAACAACCGGATTGCCGAGGAGATGATTCCCTATTTCCCTCTGGGAACCTTGAAACAGAAGGATGTTGTCGACGTTCTTTAAGTCTAGATTTTGTATTGGGTAATAATTTATGTATAATGATGTAATTATGGCCGGCTTCGGCGGGCAGGGAATCATGGTAATCGGTAACCTGCTGGCCTATGCCGCGATTATCGAAGATAAAAATGTTACTTTTCTGCCCTCTTACGGGGTGGAGATGCGGGGTGGAACAGCCAACTGTTCGGTGGTCATCGATGAGCGGGATATCGGTTCGCCGATAGTCGGTCGGCCGATGTCGCTGATTGTCATGAACCGGCCCTCCCTGATCAAGTTTGAGCCGCGCATGAAGGCCGGCGGAGTGATTATTCTCAACCAGACCCTGATTCCGCCGGAGGTCTCTGAACGGGATGACATTGATCTGGTACCCCTGGATTTGAATGCGATCGCCGAAGCCAGTACCGGCAATGTCCGGCTTGCGAATATGGTGGCTTTAGGGGCCTATGTCGAAAAAAGCGGCGTGGTGGCGGTAGACTCTGTCTCCGCGGCTTTGAAGGATGCCTTAAATCCCAAATATCATAAGATGATTCCCGCCAATCAGAAAGCGATTGAGGCCGGCGCCGCCGCCGCAAGAGGTTAAAATGGAAACAGTTAAAGTTGGTGAAAAGATCAAAGAGTTACGGCAGGAAGCCAATATCTCCTTACAGGATATGGCGGACAAGAGCGGGTATTCTACGGCGGTGCTGTCGCAGATTGAGAATCACCTGATCTCTCCCTCTCTCGGAGTTCTGGTCCATCTGGCCAAGGCGATGGAGGTCAATATCGGGGCTTTTTTCGGTCGGGAAGAGACCGAACCCTTTACTCTGATTCGCAAGGGGGAGGAGCATACGGTATCACGTTTCGCCTCTAAAGAGGGGGTGCGTTACGGTTACACCTATGAATCCCTGGGGGCGGGGAAGAAAGATCGGCGCATGGAACCCTTCTTTATCACTCTGGAGCCGGCCACGATCAAGAATGACAAGTGTGTCGGTCACGAGGGTGAGGAGTTTATCTACGTTTTATCCGGCTCAATTGATGTCACCCTGGGCAAGCACACCGATGTTCTTAAGGAGGGTGACTGTATCTACTACGATTCCGAGATTCCGCACAAGGTTCAGTGCCATGGCGGAAAGACGGCAAAAATCCTGGCGGTTGTGCATCCCTAAGGCTCGGTTTGTCAGGTGAGAGAGTGCTAATCCTGGTTGGGCGAGTTCTTGTAACTCGCCTTTTTTATTTGTTTTTATCTGCTTCAGGTCGGTTTGAGAGAGGCTATGGTTGATTTTTTTTCACGCTATCATTTCCGCTCCTTTCTGGAATCTTTCAGGGATCCGGTCTGGGTTGTCAACCGGGCCCTGCGTTTACTCTATATGAATCCTGCGGCTCTGGAAAAATTCTCCCTGCGGGGCGATGACGCTATCGGCAAGTTATGTCATCAGGCTCTCTTTGAAAACCCGTCGGCCTGTCCTTTCTGCAGTATGGAGCAGCTTTTTTCGAGCGGGGAGAAGACTCATAGCAACTTTACCCTGCTCGATACGGACGGTCGCAATCACGTCTACTCATTGAACAACTATCCTTTGATCGGCAGTCGGGGGAAGGTTGATTACGGACTCGCGGTTTGTGTCGACAAGAGTGAGGGGGCCGATCTCTTTGCCGAGATATCCCGGCTCCAGGGTCTGGCGGCCATGGGTGAATACAGTGCCGAATTGAGCCATGAGATTCGCAACCCCTTAAACTCGATTGAGATTCAGATGTCACTCCTGCAGCGGATGGCGGCCCGTTTTGAGGGGACTGAAGGCGACGCTTTTCTGCGGGTGGTTGAGGTCGTGCGGGCCGAGAGCCGCCGGCTTAATTCGCTGGCCGGTGATTTCCTCAAGATGCAGCAGAGCCGCTGTTTGACTTTAAGCGACTGCGACCCCTTCGCTGAGCTTGAAAAAGTAGTTGAGGTTTTACGGGAGGAGGCCCGGGATAAAGGGATTAGCGTACGGGTAAATCTTGAGTCTAAAACCATTAAGTTGCGGGCGGATTCTGAGAAGCTGCAACAGGCCTTCATGAATCTGATAAAGAATGCCTTTGAGGCTCTGTTTGAGGGTCAGACCGCAAACCCTGTGCTTGAGATCTCCGGCCGGGTGCAGGAAAAGCGTCTGTTATTGAGTTTCAGTGATAACGGCCCGGGGATTCCCTATGCCGCCCAGGTTAAAATTTTCGATCTTTTTTATACGACCAAAGCCAGCGGCACCGGTATCGGGCTCCATCTCTGCCGGGATGTGATCAAAGCCCATGGCGGTGAACTCTCCTTTGTCAGTGATGATAACGGTACGACCTTTACGATTGCTCTGCCCTTTACGGAAAAACAGGTGATACAGTAATGAACGGTGCGGAAAAATTTAAGATTATCGTGGTTGATGATGAACAGCGGGCGGTAGCCGGTCTGGTTGATCTTCTGCGCCTGGACGGTTACGAGGTGGAGGGTTTCAGCCAGCCGGAGAAGGTGCTGGATTACCTTGGCCGGGAGTCGGCGGATCTGCTTTTGACCGACCTTAAAATGCCCGGCCTGGACGGCCTTGAGCTGCTGCAGCGGGCCAAGGCTCTGGACCCTGAACTTAATGTCATCATGATTACCGGCCAGGGCACCGTCAACGATGCGGTGGCGGCGATGCGTGCCGGAGCCGACGATTACCTGATTAAACCGATCAATATTGATGAACTTGAGATTGTCATCGCCAGGATTCGTGAAAAACGGGAACTTCTCTGGCAGAACCGGATCCTGCGGGAGGCCAGCCGGGATACGGTCGGTCAGGATGATTTTATCGGCCGCAGCCCCAGGATGGAGAAGATCTTTCAGGCGCTGCGCGATGTCGCGCCGACCATGGCCACGGTTCTGATCGAAGGTGAGACCGGCACCGGCAAGGAACTGGTGGCCAGGGCTCTGCACCGGCACGGGGCGCGGGCCGCGAAACCGCTGGTGACCATAAATTGTGCGGCCCTGCATGAAGGGTTACTGGAGAGTGAACTTTTCGGTCACGTCAAGGGCGCCTTTACCGGAGCCGTACGCAACAAACCGGGGAAGTTCTCTCTGGCTGACGGCGGCACGATCTTTCTCGATGAGATTGGCGATATGGCTTTATCGGTACAGGCCAAATTACTCCGGGTGCTGGTCTCCGGCGAGTTTCAGCAGGTGGGCGGCGAGAAGACCCATTATGTTGATGTCCGGGTTTTGGCGGCAACCAACAAAGATCTGCTCAAAGCGGTAGCCGCCGGTGAGTTTCGCGAGGATCTCTACTATCGTCTCAACGTGGTTCAGTTCACCCTGCCGCCGCTGCGGGAGCGCCCCGGTGATGTGGCACTGCTGGTTAAACATTTCTGCCGGCGGATTGCCGAGCGTGAGGGCCGGCCGCTGCTCTACCCGGATCGCGAGGCGATGCGGCTTTTGGAAAAAGCGCCCTGGCCCGGTAATGTCCGTGAACTGGAGAATGTGATTGAGCGGGCGCTTATCTATGCCAAGAAGCGTCCGATCGGGGTGGACGATCTGCCGGAATCCCTGTCGCGGGATGAGCCGTCTGCCGGGGCGGCAGCAGGGGGCCGCAGCCGCGGTCAGGCTACGTCGCTGTTTTCCGGTTTGACGATTAAGGAGATGGAAAAACAGATGATTTTAGCCGCGCTTGAACGCTGCCCCAGCAAAGCCCAGGCGGCGCGGGAGTTGGGAATCAGCACACGTAAGATTGAATATCTGCTCAAGGCCTGGCAGAGTTGACGGAAAGCCCGGGATTTCCGGGTGAATTTATCATTTCTCGAAGTTTTCGGTAAACTCCTTTATCCGGGCAAACGTCTTGCGGCTGGTTGCGTGTTCGAGACGACAGGCATCAAGTTCAGCGGTCTCATGATCAAGCTCTAAAACTTTGGTGAGAAAGTTAAAGAAGGTTCGGTGGCGGTCGCCGATCTCCTGGGCGATTTTTTCACCGGCCGCAGTCAGTGTCAGATAGCTGTAGCGCTCGTAATTTACCAGCCCTTTCTCCGCCAAACTTTTCATCGCCCCGGTGACACTGGGCATCTTGACATTGAGGCGCTGGGCCACATCTTTAACCCGGGCCACCCTCTGCTCCTGCTGCAGGTTAAGGATCACTTCCAGGTAATCCTCCATATTCGAGGTTAACTCTTCGTCCTGTCTCTCCCGCTTCATGGGTGGCCCCCTCTTATCTCTCTTTCCTTAAGTTTCTTAGCTTATCATAAGTTTAATAGTTTTATCTGATAGTTTTGTCAAATAATTCATTAAGGTAGCTTGAAAATTTATCTTTTTACCTGAATAAGTTAAGAAGCAAGTAACTATTCGGCCTGAGAATAGATCCGGGGCCTGGTGCGGCTTTTCTCCGCTAGGCGTTAAGATTTCTGTTTTTCTAACACTCGCTTCGCCCGCATTGCAAAACTCGCTTCGCTCAAACAGTTGCAATGCTTATGGGCTCTTGCTCGCTTAAGAAAAACAACGAAATCATTTCCGCAACCGCTTACGAAAAACCGCCCCCGTCCCCTCCTTAAAAGACGGAAGAAGATAC